>NZ_JBTNCY010000017.1:0-44600 GCF_054511255.1 Arthrobacter monumenti
CGTCACATCACCAGCAGGACGAACCTACACATCCAAACCCGAAGGACCCGTCCTCACCAGCCGCAAAGACGCCCAACGCTACGCCACCGGCAACGGCCACCACTTCGACCCATGGAACCCCAAAAACGCCAACACCGTCCCACCCGGCGACCACGACCAAACACCACCACCATTCTGAAACGGCGGAGGTATTCATAGCCAACGACAAAAAAGCCGCCCTGCCGGATAAGGTATCCAGGCAGGGCGGCCGTCTACAACGGTCAATGGCCAGCGTGCTCCAACTTGTCGAGTTCAGCAGTATCGACAGGAGGACCCTCGGATGGAACTCCGTGGCTGCCGTGCGGAACAGCAAAGTCACCGGCTGTTGTTGCGGCCAATCCTGGGACAGTAATGGCTGAGACCAGCGTCGCGGCCGCGGCCAAGGCTAGTAAGAGCTTGGCCGCTGGAAGTGAGCCGCTGGCGGGCCTAGGGCCAAGCCGCCGCAGATACCCAATCGCGGCCAGCATGATCAGCTGAAGGGCCAGGGCTCCGGCCACGGTGGCGTCGAATTCACTTGATTCTGAAGTCGAGATCCAAACTTCGTGAACCAAAGATCCAAGCAACACCAACGATGTGAAAGATAGCAACGACACCATTGGTTTCACCCAGAGGACTACGCCGCGGCGCATCGTCATAATCGACCATGCGACGAGGCCCAGGGCCCACAAGCCGGCCAGCACGGCGGAGGGGTAAGTCACCAAACTAAACCCGGATGAGGCGTACACCAGGTTGGAACTTATGCCGAATGTCAGCAAAGCGGCACCGAATCCGGCAAATGCGGCCAGCAATCGAGTGGCTTCGCTCATCACAGTTCCCTGAGCAGTACGGGCAGGTTGCTGCACCGGCGAAAACGATGCCGGTGCAGCAACCACTACGCTGTTAGCCATGGCTTAGGCCATATGGTGCTGACGGCGGGTGCGGACCGTCTTGTCCTGGGACAAGCCGACGCCCAGCAGCAGAACGGCACTTGCCAGGTGGAGTACGTTATCGGCTCCGTTCAGGGCGATGATGTTGAGCGCGGAGTCGAGGATGAACAGTCCGACAACACCGACCAGCAGATAAACGGCTCCAACAGTGATGTTGACGCTCTTTGCTGCAGCGACGGATTTCATCCCTGCGATCAGCAAGGCGGCTCCAATGGCCAAGTGGATGACGTTGTGGAGCGGATTAACCTCAAATATGATCAAATTCCGGCCTTCGGTGGCGAAGAAACCGACGCCGGATGTGACGAAGAATCCGAGAATGCCGACCAGCAGGTATACCGCTCCAAAAACTGTGGCCAGTAACCGATTGGGTGAGGTCTTCATTGTTATTACCCTTCCTGACGGGAACTCCTAAGGAATCCCTCTTTCTTGACGGAAACCCGATTGCGGGTTTTCACTAAGAGTTCGTGCCAGGCTGCCGTCCGGATGGGTGCGGCCTGTGTCACCTCAATTGAAAAGTTTGTCGGCGATGCAAATAGGGTCGCCTGCAATAGTGACAGTTATAAACCGTGCGCCCGGCGGACGGGTTCGAAAGTTACCTCTCCGGATCTCGTATTGAGACCCGGTTTTAGTTGGGGCAGGCGCTCAGTTGCCGAGTCGAACCCGTGGGCCGCAATGGCCTTAACGTATGGCAATGTGGCGTTGGTCAAGGCGTACGTGGATGTGTGAGGAACGGCCCCCGGCATATTTGCCACGCAGTAGAAGACAGCGTCATGAACCATGAAGGTTGGATCGGCATGGGTGGTCGGCCGTGAGTCTTCGAAGCATCCGCCCTGATCGACGGAGATATCCACCAATACCGCGCCCGGCCGCATCCGGGATACAAGTTCGTTGGAGACGAGAGTGGGGGCCTTCGAGCCTGCGACCAGTACGGCTCCGATGACGAGATCGGCGTTGGTGACGGCTTTTTCGAGTTCGAGCGTGTTGCTCGCCACCGTGCGAACGCGTCCTGCGTAGAGGGCATCGATTTCCCGCAAGCGGTTGAGGTTCGTGTCGAGTACTGTCACGCTGGCGTGCATTCCCACAGCCGTGGCCACTGCATTGGCTCCTGCAACACCGGCGCCTACGACGACGACGTCGGCGGGGTGGGTACCGGGGACGCCGCCCATCAACACACCTCGTCCGCCGTTGGCTTTGAGCAGGGTCGAGGCTCCTGCCAGTGGTGCTAAGCGGCCGGCAACTTCGCTCATTGGAGCAAGCAATGGCAGGGATCCGTCCGGCAATTGAACCGTCTCATACGCGATGGAGGTGACCTTGCTGGTGCAGAGCTCTTCGGTCAGCGCCCGATCCGCTGCTAGATGCAGGAAGGTGAAAAGTGTCAGGTCGTCGCGGAAATGATGGTATTCCGACTGGACGGGTTCCTTCACCTTCAGGAGCAGTTCAGCCTTGTCCCAGGTGTCATCGGCGGTTTCGACGATTACTGCCCCAGCGCCGGCATAGTCCGCATTCGTGATGGCGGAGCCCAGACCGGCTTCGGTCTCGACGTAAACCTCGTGACCTGCCTGGACCAGATCCTGGACACCCGAGGGTGTGATGGCCACCCGGAATTCGTTGTTCTTGACCTCACGGGGAACACCAATGCGCATCGTCACACACTTTCTAACGACCCGCGGTGCCATTTGTGCGTCGCTCTCACCGGGCGCTTGGCATCATTGCGGGCAAGCTTTAATTCCGATACTTCCGAGCATAACCTGAAGCGGGCATTGTTTTCCGGGATGTGTCTGCGAAAGGCGATTACGACGGCGATGGGGTCAAGTTAAAGGATCATCCATTTGCTAATAGAATTCTTCGGGAAAATCGACTGATAAATGTCACACACGATGAAAAACCGATATTTAAGGTGTCGGCCGGGGCCCTTTTTCGAGCAGCGGCTCCATCCGAAAGGGGATCAGCTCACCCATGGCCAGCGAAGTGTCGGTCCGCTCGACGCCGGTACAACCGAGAATTTTGCCATTGATGCGGAAGAGGTCCTCTGCGTCCACAGAGACTACCCGCACCAGTAGATCAGCCTGGCCGGCGAGACCGAATGCTTCAATTACTTCCGGTATTTCCGATAATTCCTTGGCTAATTGTTGTAATTTTTGCTGCTGTACATGTACCGAAATGAATGCCATAAGTGGGTAGCCCAGAGCGGCTGGATTGATGCGGCGTTCGAACGACAGGAACACTGACTTTCTTTCCAGCTGCGCCATGCGTGCCTGTACAGTGTTTCGGGAGAGTCCGAGCTTTTGGGCCAGCGACACAACGGTGCGGCGCGGGTCCTTGGCGAGGGCAATCAACAGCCGGGTGTCGGTACCATCAATAGCTTGCATATTGCGCAACGGTAGCACGACGGTTCGGGGCAAAACCGGGCACAATGCTCAGTATTTTGTTCCTCTGTTGTACTCATTGAGCTGCGTGAGTATCGTCACAATAGCTTTGGGTAATGGAGCCCTTCAGAGCTGCGGAGGTTTCCCGCAGCTGCAAGACGACGGATTAAGGTTGCGTGCACTGTGTCCAGAAATGACATGAGATCCATTGACGACGGCGGACTCGTCCAACTGCTTTCGCCCGCTGGCGAACGTGTCAAGAATGCGGAATACGATTCCTGGGTCGAGGACGTGGATGACGCTCAACTCAAGTCCTTGTACGAGGACATGGTTGTCGTGCGGCGGATCGACACTGAGGCCACTGCCCTGCAGCGTCAGGGAGAGCTCGGACTGTGGCCGCCGCTGCTGGGCCAGGAGGCTGCCCAGATAGGTTCCGGGCGGACGCTGCGGGAGGACGATTTCGTCTTCGGAAGCTATCGCGAGAATGGCGTGGCGTATTGCCGTGGCGTCGACTACACCGACATCATGCGCGTTTGGCGCGGACATGCCCATTCTGGTTGGAATCCGTATGACATCAATATGGCTCCGTCCCAGGTGATCATCGGCGCCCAGACGCTGCACGCAACCGGTTATGCCCTTGGCTGCCAGCAGGATGGTGTCGACACGGTCGCTATTTCCTACTTCGGTGATGGCGCGACGAGCCAGGGCGATGTCAACGAGGCGATGATCTTCGCAGCGAGCTATCAGGCTCCGGTGGTTTTCTTCTGCCAGAACAACCAGTGGGCGATTTCCGAGCCGGTTGGCCTGCAGGCCCGCACGCCGATCGCCGGCCGTGCTCCGGGTTTCGGCATTCCCAGCATGCGGATCGATGGCAACGATGTGCTGGCAGTGATGGCAGCGACACGGATTGCCCTTGACCGTGCGCGCAGCGGAAACGGTCCAACGTTCATCGAGGCCGTGACTTACCGGATGGGACCGCATACGACATCCGATGATCCCTCGCGCTACGTCGATGTCCTCGAGCGTGAGGATTGGCAGGTCAAGGATCCCATCGCCCGGACGGAGGCGTACCTGAAGAGCAAGGATTTGCTGACCGAAGAGTTTCAGGCGGAAGTGAAGGCAAAGGCCGACGACGTCGCAAAGAAAATCCGGGCGGGCACAGTGAATATGGAAGAGCCCGAAGCGCTGAGCGTGTTCGACAATGTGTACAGCACTTCAAGTTCCTGGCTGGACCGGCAGAGGGACCAGTATTCGCATTATCTACAGTCGTTTGAAGGAGGGCACTGATGTCAACGATGACATTGTCGCGGGCCATTAATAGCGGACTCCGCAAGGCCCTTGAGGACGACCCTAAAGTCGTCCTGATGGGCGAGGATATTGGCAAGCTCGGTGGTGTTTTCCGCGTCACTGATGGTCTGCAGAAGGACTTCGGCGCCCACCGGGTGATGGATACTCCGCTCGCAGAGGCCGGCATTATCGGCACGGCAGTGGGATTGGCCTACCGCGGTTACCGGCCGGTGTGTGAGATCCAGTTCGACGGCTTCATCTACCCGGGTTTCGACCAGATTGTCACCCAGGTCGCCAAACTGCATTACCGCACGGGAGGCGCGGTGAAGATGCCGATCACTATTCGCGTCCCGTTCGGTGGCGGAATCGGTGCAGTCGAGCACCACTCCGAATCGCCCGAGGCCTACTTCACGCACACCTCCGGTCTCCGCGTGGTCAGCTGCTCCAACCCTCAGGATGCGCACACAATGATCCGCCAGGCGATCGCCTCGGATGATCCCGTGTTGTTCTTTGAACCTAAGCGCCGGTATTGGACCAAGGGCGAAGTCAACGAGGAAATCACGGCGGACACTCCTTCCCTGGAGCGCGCCGCCGTCGTCAATTCCGGTAATGATGTGACGCTGGTCAGTTTCGGACCGCTGGTGGCAACCGCCCGCGACGCCGCCATCGCGGCTTCGGATGAAGGCGTGTCGGTCGAAGTGATCGACCTGCGCTCATTGTCGCCGATCGACTTTGCAACCATTGAAGCGTCTGTCCGTAAGACGGGCCGGCTGGTGATCACGCATGAGGCACAGCAGTTCGGTGGACTGGGTGCCGAGATCGCGGCGAGCATTACCCAGCGCTGCTTCTACCATCTGGAGGCCGCACCCGAACGGGTCACCGGGTTCGATACGCCGTATCCGGCCGCGAAGCTGGAGGACCACTTCCTGCCGAATCTGGACCGGATGCTCGACGCCGTCGACCGGGTCATGGGCAAGGACAACTCGTTGAGTAACTGGAAGGGCCAGTAGGCGATGATCAAGGACTTTAAGCTTCCGGACCTCGGCGAGGGTCTGACCGAATCGGAAATAGTTAAATGGCAGATCGCGGTGGGGGACACCGTTGAGCTCAACCAGGTGATAGCCGAGGTTGAGACGGCCAAGGCCGTAGTCGACCTGCCGTCGCCATTCGCGGGCAAGGTAACGGCGTTGCATGAAGATGAAGGTGCCACCGTGCAGGTGGGCGCTCCGATCGTCAGCATCGACGTGACAGAGGAATTGTCCGGCGATGACGCCGCCCAACCAGTCCCTGCAGCCGATGGAGCCGATGCTGGTCAGGAGTCCAAAGCAGCGAACGGAAAGCCGGAACGTCAGTCCGTGTTGGTCGGCTACGGCCCGGCCGCCGAGAATGATGGCCGTCCCAAGCGGCGGGCACGTGGCGCCGCTGCCCGGCCTGCGGCGCAGGCTGCTCCTGCGGAAGAAACTTCGCCAGCCGTGGGGGAGCAGGGCGCACAGGGATCTGGAGCACAGGGATCTGGTGCACAGGCATCAGGCACGACGGCGGCCAAGCCGGCTGAGCGTCCGCGCTCGACACCGCCGGTACGAAAGCTCGCGAAGGACCTGGGCGTCGACCTGACCCAGCTCGAGGGGACGGGCAAGGACGGGCTGATTACCCGCCAGGATGTGCAGGGCTTCGCCGACGGAGGGACTGCAGAACCGGCTCAGGCGGGAGCAGCTCCCGCGGACCGCCGCCAGGCTGAACGCGAAGTGCGGATTCCGATCAAGGGGGTCCGCAAACACACGGCGGCGGCGATGGTGAAGAGTGCTTTCACCGCACCGCATGTGAGCGAGTTCCTGACCGTCGACGTCACTCCGACCATGGAATTGCTGGCCAAACTCAAGGCGAGCCGCGCTTTTGCAGGCTACAAACTCACGCCGTTGACGATTCTGTCCAAGGCGCTGATGGTCGCTCTGGCCCGGAATCCTTCGCTGAACTCCCGTTGGGACGAGGCGAACGGCGAGATCGTGCAGATGAGCTATGTAAATCTTGGCATTGCGGCCGCGACGCCACGGGGTCTAGTGGTGCCGAACATCAAGGACGCCGAGCAGCTCAGCCTGACCGGGCTGTCGACCGCTTTGACCGACCTCACGGAGACGGCGCGGGCCGGCAAGACCAGTCCGGAAAACCTCTCCGGGGGCACTATTTCCATCACGAACATCGGCGTCTTCGGTATCGATGCGGGCACGCCGATCCTGAATCCGGGCGAGGCTGCGATTCTGGCCATGGGTGCGGTTCGGAGGCAGCCGTGGGAGTACCAGGGCGAAGTTGCCCTGCGCGAGGTCATGACGCTGAGCCTCTCGTTCGATCACCGGATGGTGGACGGCGAACAAGGGTCCAGGTTCCTGGCCGACATTGGCGCGATTCTGGCTGAACCCGGAATGATCCTGACAATGATCTAGCACCGGTGCATCGCGGCTACACCGTCACTGCGCGGTGACTATACCCGCGGTGCACCGCTGCTAAACGGTCAAAGCGGCAAGGGTCATTTCCTCGAGGATCCGCCGCAGGACAGCAATGTCCTTGGACGTTCTCCTGCGGTGCGTGGTGTGCGGGGTGGAATTGATCAGCCCGAAGGCGGCGTGCGCGCGAAGCCGCAGCTGCGCCTTGTCCGTCCCCGGGTGCAGCTGCGAGAGCACATTGACCCAGACTTCAACGTATTTGCGCTGCAGCGCCCGCACGTTGTTTCCGTCTTCCTCCGACAGGCTGTCCAGATCCCGGTCGTGGACGCGGATGACGTCCGGGTTTGTGAGCGCGAAGTCGACCTGGAATTCGATCAGGCCTTTCAGGGCAGCACGGGCGTCGGCGGATTCAGCGACCACTGCCTGGCCGCCGTCGTAAAGGTCCCTGCTCACTCCCACCAGCAGTGCGCTCAACACGGCCTGCTTGCCGTTGAAGTGGCGGTAGACGGCCGGGCCGCTCACCCCGGCGGCTGCTCCAAGGTCTTCGATCGAGACTCCGTTGAACCCACGGGCCGCAAAAAGATTCGCTGCTGCAGCAAGCAGGGCAGCCCGGCGCGATGCTTTCGCCCGGCCGCGCAGCGTCGATGCGCCGTCGCCGGCTGCTTGCGCAGCGCTCATGCGGTACCCTTCTGTGAAGCTCGTCACGGCTTGTGTGGACAAGCCGGTTAATAGATACTAACCTAATTTCAGTTAGCGTTGACTAACCGTAGCTGTGGCCCGTTGACTGGGTCCGGTGGCAAAAGCGAGTTCGAGAGAAAGCGGTCGATGGAGACTCTGACCAGCCGGGTGGACACTTCCAGCTCCACTTTTGTGGAGAATCAGAAGGCGCAGATTGCCCTGACCGAGGATCTGCGGAAGCGGCTGGCCGAGGCAGCTGTGGGCGGGCCGGAACGTTCGCGGGAACGCCATGTGGCGCGCGGGAAACTGCTGCCACGCGAGCGGATCGACCAGTTGCTCGACGACGGGAGCCCCTTCCTCGAAATCGGCGCCTTGGCTGCCAATGGGATGTACGACGACGAGTGCCCGGGCGCCGGACTCATCGCCGGCATCGGCCTGGTGCACGGCCGCCACGTGCTGGTGATCTCCAACGACGCCACGGTCAAGGGCGGCACGTATTACCCGATGACCGTGAAGAAGCATCTCCGGGCACAGGAAATTGCCTTCGAGAACAAGCTGCCGTGCGTCTACCTGGTGGATTCGGGCGGGGCATTCCTGCCGAAGCAGGACGAGGTGTTCCCGGACAAGGAGCATTTCGGCCGGATTTTCTACAACCAGGCCAATCTCTCCGCCGCGAAGATTCCGCAGATCGCCTCCGTGATGGGATCGTGCACGGCCGGCGGCGCCTATGTTCCCGCGATGAGCGATGAAACCGTCATCGTCCGCGACCAGGGCACGATCTTCCTGGGCGGACCGCCGCTGGTGAAGGCGGCGATCGGCGAGATCGTCAGCGCTGAAGACCTCGGCGGCGGCGAGGTCCACTCCAGGACCTCCGGCGTGACCGACCATCTGGCCGAAAACGACCAGCACGCCCTGCAGATCGTCCGCGATATAGTTTCGACTCTGCCGAAGCCGCAGCATGCGCCGTGGGACGTCGAGGAAAGCCGAGCGCCGCGGGCCGACGTCGGCGAAATCTACGGCGCCGTGCCCACCGACGTGCAGGGACAGTACGACGTTCATGAAGTCATTGCACGCGTTGTCGACGGCAGCGAATTCCATGAGTTCAAGAAGGAATACGGAACCTCGTTGATCACCGGGTTCGGCAGGATCCACGGGCACCCGGTTGGCATCGTCGCCAACAACGGTGTGCTGTTCAGCGAGTCGGCGCTGAAGGGGGCGCACTTCATCGAGTTGTGCGACCAGCGGGGCATTCCGCTGGTGTTCCTGCAGAACATCTCCGGCTTCATGGTCGGCCGCGACTACGAGGCCGGCGGCATCGCCAAGAACGGCGCCAAGATGGTCACCGCCGTCGCCAGTACGCGGGTTCCGAAGATCACCATCATCATCGGCGGATCCTTCGGTGCTGGGAACTACTCGATGTGTGGCCGCGCGTATTCGCCGCGTTTCCTGTTCACCTGGCCGGCCAGCCGGATCTCGGTGATGGGCGGACCGCAGGCCTCCTCCGTGCTGGCAACAGTCCGGCGCGAGCAACTTGAAGGCCGTGGCGAGGAATGGTCGGCCGAGGATGAGGAATCGTTCAAGAAGCCGATCCGCGACCAGTATGAAGCCCAGGGCAACCCCTACTACTCAACCGCACGACTGTGGGACGACGGTGTGATCGATCCTGCAGACACCCGGACGGTCCTCGGACTCGCCCTGGACGTATGTGCAAACGCTCCGATCGGCGATACCGCCTTCGGCCTCTTCCGGATGTGATGGGACGATGACAGTAATTCAGACGACAAAGGCACCAGGTGCTGCAACTGACAGCTCAACCGAAGCTGCAGGCAGTACGACGGCGGAGCACGCCAAGACCTTCGGAACAGTCCTGGTGGCCAACCGCGGCGAAATAGCCTGCCGCATTATCGGCACCTTGCGGACGATGGGCATCCGCTCCGTCGCCGTCTACAGCGATGCCGATCGGGGCGCCAAGCATGTTGCCCTCGCAGACACCGCCGTCCACATCGGGCCGGCCGCTCCGCAGCAGAGCTATTTGAACATTCCGGCGATCCTCGAAGCCATCAAGGCCACCGGCGCCGACGCCGTCCACCCTGGTTATGGGTTCCTGAGCGAGAATGAGGCCTTCGCGCAAGCACTGCAGGACGCCGGGGTGGCATTCATCGGCCCGAGTGTCCATTCATTGAACGTGATGGGCGACAAGATCCGCTCCAAGAACCACGTCTCGGCCAATTCGGTGCCTGTTGTTCCTGGCATAGCCAAACCCGGGCTCACCAACGAGCAGCTAATGGAGGCCGCCGAGGACGTTGGCTATCCACTGCTGATCAAGCCATCAGCCGGCGGCGGTGGCAAGGGAATGCACGTCGTCGAACGTCCCGAAGATCTGGAAGAAACGCTGGGGACGGCCCGGCGCGTGGCCGCTTCGGCTTTCGGTGACGACACGCTGTTCCTGGAACGGCTGGTGCGCCAGCCGCGGCATATTGAGGTCCAGGTCCTGGCCGACAACCATGGCAATGTGATCCATCTTGGCGAGCGCGAGTGTTCGCTGCAGCGCCGTCACCAGAAGGTCATCGAGGAAGCGCCGTCGCCGCTGCTGGATGCGGCGACCCGCGCGAGGATCGGCGAGGCGGCCTGCAACGCGGCGCGCAGCGTCGATTATTCCGGAGCAGGGACTGTGGAGTTCCTCGTTTCCGATGCTTCACCGGACGAGTTCTTCTTCATGGAGATGAATACCCGCCTGCAGGTGGAGCATCCGGTGACGGAAATGGTCACCGGGCTGGATCTGGTGGAATGGCAGGTCCGGGTTGCCGCCGGCCAGCACCTTGCCGTGCGGCAGGAGGACGTCTTGCTGACGGGTCATTCGATCGAAGCCCGGGTGTATGCCGAAAACCCCGAGCGCGGCTTCCTCCCCACGACCGGCACGATCCTCCAGCTGCAGGAACCGTCCGGCGACGGCGTCCGGGTGGACAGCTCATTGGTTGAGGGGCTCGACGTCGGCGCCGACTACGACCCCATGCTCGCCAAGGTGATCGCCTGGGGGCAGGACAGGCCGCAGGCGCTTGCCCGGCTCGACAATGCACTCGCGGGCAGTGTCGTCCTGGGCCTGCAGACCAACGTCGAGTATCTCCGGCTGTTGATTAACGACGACGACGTGCAGGCCGGGCATCTCGACACCACGATGATCGAACGCAAGATGGAAGGGCTCCAGTTCCGGCATCCGGACGAGCGGATCCTGGCGGCGGCGGCCCTGTTTGTCCATGCGCAGCGGTACGGCGGCGCCCACAAGGGCGAAGCGCACTCACCGTGGGCGCAACCAAGCGGCTGGCGGATCGGACAATGGCGTCCGACCCGTTTCAGCCTCGGCACCTCGGCCACCAGCTTTACCGACGTCCAGGTCAGCGGCCCGCCCACCGCAGCGACCGTCGTCGTAGGCGATGCAGCTCCGGTGCAGGCAGGGTTGCACGTCAATCCGGCAATTCCGGGGGCCATCAGCCTCAGCTACGACGGCCTGACCTCCAGTCTTCGGATAGCCGGGGGGCATGACGGCGGCGACGTCCTCTTTATCGCGGACGCGGGTTTCTCGTGCGAAATCAGGGCCCGCAGCCGTGAGGAGCAGCTGGCGGAAGAGCTCGCGAGGATTGGCCGGACGGAAGGAACAGCGCATCCGGACGTCCGCTCGCCGATGCCCGGAACCGTAATCGCCGTCAACAAAGCCAACGGGGACACCGTGGCCGCCGGTGAGACCATCCTGACCGTCGAGGCGATGAAGATGGAGCACCAGTTGACCGCAATGGTGGCGGGAACTGTCAGCGTCACCGTCAAGGCCGGCGACCTTGTCAAAGCCGACCAGGTGGTCGCCAGCATCGAAGCCGCCGCAAATACTACAGAAACCGCAGACCAGGATGCAGATTCTGCTGCAGCCATCAGTGAAGGAGCATGACCATGCCTGATTTTGAGCTTGGCGAGGACTATCAGGACCTCGTTGACACCGTTGCCGAATTCGCCGACGAGGTCATTGCACCGGTCTCGGCCAAACACGACGAGGAGCACAGCTTCCCGTACGACGTCGTCAGCCAGATGGCGGAGATGGGTCTCTTTGGCCTGCCGTTCCCGGAGGAGTATGGCGGCATGGGGGGCGACTACTTCGCGCTGTGCCTGGCCATCGAGCAGATCGCGCGTGTGGACCAGTCACTGGCCATCACACTGGAAGCAGGTGTCTCGCTCGGAGCGATGCCGGTCTACCGCTTCGGCACCGAAGAGCAGAAGAAGGAATGGCTGCCGCAACTGGCCAGCGGAAAGAACCTGGCAGCCTTCGGCCTGACCGAATCCGAGGCCGGATCGGACGCGTCTGGGACGAAGACGACCGCCAAGCTGGAAAACGGCGAATGGGTCATCAACGGCACCAAGGAGTTCATCACCAACTCGGGAACCGATATCACCAAACTGGTGACGGTGACCGCTGTGACCGGCACGGAAACGCGCGACGACGGTTCCGTCAAGAAGGAAATCTCCACCTTCCTGGTTCCCACCGACACTCCGGGGTTCAAGGCGGAAAAGGCCTACAACAAGGTCGGTTGGAACGCCTCCGACACCCACCCGTTGACGTTGAAGGATGTGCGCGTTCCGGAAGCGAACCTGCTGGGAACCCGTGGCCGCGGCTATGCGAATTTCGTGCAGATCCTGGACGAGGGCCGGATTGCTGTCGCCGCCATGGCAGTTGGCGCCGCGCAGGGTTGTGTCGACGAGTCGCGGAAGTACGCCAAGGAGCGTAAAGCGTTCGGCAAGAGCATCGGTGAGTTCCAGGCGATCTCGTTCAAGATCGCCCGGATGCAGGCCCGCGCCCACACCGCCCGCCTGGCTTACTACGACGCAGCGTCGCGGATGTTGGCCGGCAAGCCGTTCAAGACCCAGGCCTCGATCGCCAAAATGGTGGGCAGCGATGCCGCCATGGACAACTCGCGCGATGCTACTCAGATCTTCGGCGGTTATGGGTTCATCAACGAATTCCGGGTGGCACGCCACTACCGTGACTCCAAGATTCTCGAAGTCGGCGAAGGCACCACCGAAGTACAGTTGATGCTGATCGCCCGGGATATGGGTCTGTAATAATAGCGTCCAAGGGCCGTGGGTCATCTCGACGAGGAGGAACATTGATCGACAAGGTAGCTGCAAGCGCGGCGGAGGCTGTTGCGGACATTCCCGATGGCGCATCACTGGCTGTCGGGGGATTCGGCCTCTGCGGCATCCCGGTCGCGCTGATCGACGCCCTGCATCAGCAGGGAACCGGCGAGCTGGAAACCATCAGCAACAACTGTGGTGTGGATGACTGGGGACTGGGCGTGTTGCTCAAGGACCACCGAATCCGCCGTACGATCAGTTCCTACGTTGGGGAGAACAAGGAATTCGCGCGTCAGTTCCTTTCGGGCGAGCTCGAGGTGGAGCTGACCCCGCAGGGCACCCTGGCCGAGAAGCTTCGCGCGGGCGGTGCCGGTATTCCGGCGTTCTATACTCCGGCCGGTTACGGCACGCAGATCAGCGACGGCGGACTTCCTCAGCGGTACGACGGCGACGGCGGCGTGTCCAAGGGCTCGGAACCTAAGGAAAAGCGCGAGTTCGACGGCCGTCACTACGTGATGGAACATTCAGTCACGCCTGACTTCGCCCTCGTCCATGCAGCCAAGGGGGACCGGCACGGCAACTTGGTGTACCACGCCACGGCGATGAACTTTAACCCGTTGTGTGCGATGGCCGGCAAAATCACGATTGCCGAGGTCGAGGAACTGGTCGAACCGGGTGAGCTCAATCCTGCCGAAATCCATACGCCTGGCATCTTCGTCCAGCGCGTGGTGGTCACTCCGGACGTTGAGAAACGGATCGAGAAGCGGACCGTGTCGCTGAACAAGGAAGAACAAGCCGCCACGAGCGCACAGGCAGGAGCGCAGTCATGAGTCTAACCCGTAACGAGCTGGCAGCCCGCGTTGCCGATGAATTGGAAAACGGCCAGTACGTCAATCTGGGCATCGGCATGCCGACCCTGATTCCGAACTACATTCCTGCCGGTGTGGAGGTGGTTCTACATTCGGAGAATGGGATCCTCGGCGTCGGACCGTACCCCACCGAGGAAGAGCTGGACCCGGACCTGATCAATGCCGGCAAGGAAACCGTCACGCTCAACGCCGGCGCCGCGCTCTTCGATTCGGCAGCTTCGTTTGGGATGATCCGCGGTGGCCATGTCGACGTTGCAGTCCTGGGAGCGATGGAGGTCGCCGCCAATGGTGACCTGGCGAACTGGATGATCCCGGGCAAGATGGTCAAGGGCATGGGCGGAGCGATGGACCTGGTCCACGGTGCCGAACGCGTGATCATCATGATGGAGCATGTCGACCGCAATGGTGGACCGAAGATCCTTGAGGAATGCTCGTTGCCGCTGACCGGCAAGGGCTGCGTCAACCGGATCATCACCGATCTGGCGGTCATCGACGTCACCGACGACGGCTTGGTACTGCGCGAAACGGCCCCGGGGGTCAGCGTGGACGACGTGGTCGCCAAGACGGGTGCAAAGCTGAACACTAACGACGTAACGGTCAAGTGACAGCGGGGGAGACCGCACCGGCAGGCGGGACCGCACCGGCCGGCGGGAACGAACCGGCCCGGCGGAAGATCACCCAGCGGGGTCTGTACTTCGACGAGTTTGAACTTGACGTTGTCTATGAGCACCGGCCGGGCCGCACTGTCACCGAGACCGACAATGTGCTGTTTACGACGGCGACCATGAACACCCAGTCGCTGCACCTCGATGCTGCGTGGGCGGAACAGCAGCCGTTCGGTCAAAGGCTGATGAACTCCATGTTCACCCTCGCCACTTTGGTGGGCTCCGGCGTCGCGCAGCTGACGCAGGGCACCATCGTGGCGAACCTGGGGTTCAAGGACGTGAAATTTCCACATCCGCTGTACCACGGCGACACGATGTACTCCGAAACCGTCATCACCGACAAGCGGCTGTCTTCGTCCCGGCCGGGACAGGGCATTGTCACGATGGAACACACCGCGAAGAACCAGGATGGCACCGTCGTCGCCGTCGCGACCCGCTCGGTGCTGATGTGGACCAAGGACGCCCACGAGGAGGCACAATGACTTTCACGATGGGTCCGTCCCTGCTGTTCTGTCCGGCCGACCGTCCGGAGCGCTACGCCAAGGCGGCTGAACGCGCGGACGCGGTCATTATCGACCTGGAGGACGCCGTAGCGCCGGCGGACAAGGCCGGTGCCCGGCGGTCCATGGTCGAGACTCCGCTGGATCCGGAACGTACTGTGGTGAGGATCAATCCGGACAGTACCGACGTTTTCCAGCTGGATTTGAACGCCCTGGCGGACACGGAATATACGACAATCATGCTGGCAAAGGCCGAGACGCCGGAGCAGCTCAAGAGGTTGGCCCGCTTCAAAGTCATCGCGCTGTGCGAGACAGCCGCCGGCGTCGTCAATGCCTCCGCCATCGCCGCCGAACCCAATGTGGTGGCCCTAATGTGGGGTGCCGAGGACTTGGTCGCCTCGCTCGGCGGAACATCCAGCCGGAACGACGACGGATCGTACCGTGGCGTGGCGGTGCAGGCCCGGTCTTCGGTCCTGTTGGCGGCCGGAGCCAAGGGCAAAGCCGCGCTGGACGCTGTCTACATCAACATTGGCGACCTTGACGGGCTTGCGGCCGAGGCGAACGACGCCGTGGCGTCCGGATTCACCGCGACCGCCTGCATCCATCCCAGCCAGGTGGCTGTCATCCGTGACGCCTACCTGCCGACCGATGAGCAGATGGCCTACGCGCGGGATGTGCTGGAGGCAGCGAAATCTGAAGGTGGCGTCTTCCAGTTCCGAGGCCGGATGATCGATGGTCCCATCCTCCGGCACGCGGAGCAGACACTTCAGCGGCGTGATACCAGAGCGCCCGGTTTCACGGGACCGGCCGGACAGTAGCTGATAGCACACCGTAGTCACTGCGCGGATCAGCCATACTGGAAGTATGCTTTTCCGCGATGAAACAGAGCCGGCCGTAACCCGGAAAGTCGTCGTGCTTGGTTCGACCGGTTCGATCGGTACCCAGGCCATCGAGGTGATCGAGGCTGCGCCGGAGAAGTTCAGCGTTGTCGGCCTCGCCGCCGGCGGCAGCAACCTGCAACTGGTGGCCGAGCAGGCTGTCCGTACTGGAGCCGAGGTTGTCGGAATTGCCTCCGGAAGTGTCGAGGACCTCCGGGAGGCCATCGAATCGGCCGCCGGAGCCGCTGGCGTAACCGGCTACGACCCGCAACTCAGCGTCGGCCCGGACGCAGCGGCGGAGCTGGCCGCGTGGCCGACCGCCGACGTCGTGCTTAATGGGATCACCGGATCGATAGGGCTGGCGCCGACGCTGGCCGCCTTAAAGGCAGGGCACACGCTGGCGCTGGCGAACAAGGAATCGCTGATCGTCGGCGGCGAGCTGGTCCTGTCGCAGGCGAAACCGGGCCAGATTGTTCCGGTGGACTCGGAGCATTCGGCGCTGGCGCAGTGCCTCCGCTCGGGTTCGCCCGGTGAGGTGGACCGGCTGGTGGTGACGGCGTCGGGCGGGCCATTCCGGGGTAAGAGCCGCGCGGAACTAGCGGACGTCACCCCGGAGCAGGCCCTGGCCCATCCGACGTGGAGCATGGGGCCGATGGTCACCACGAACTCGGCCACGCTCGTGAACAAGGGGCTTGAAGTTATTGAGGCGCACCTGCTGTTCGGCATTCCGCTGGACCGGATCGACGCCGTCGTGCATCCGCAGTCGGTGATCCACTCGATGGTCCAGTTCATCGACGGCTCCACCATCGCACAGTGCTCGCCCCCGGATATGCGGCTGCCCATCGCGCTCGGGCTGGCGTGGCCGGAACGGGTGGCAGGAGCGGCCCTGCCGTGCGATTGGACCCAGGCCACGAGCTGGACGTTCGAGCCGCTGGACAACGAAGCGTTCCCCGCCGTCGAGCTGGCCAAGGAGGCTGCCCGCCGGGGCACCACATATCCTGCGGTGTACAACGCCGCGAATGAAGAGGCCGTCGCCGCATTTCATGCCGGCGGGATAGGATTCCTCGATATTGTGGATACCATTGCAGCCGTGCTCGACGAACATTCGCCCGCTCCGGAGATGACGTTGGACCTGGTGCTGGAGGCCGAGCAGTGGGCACGAAACCGCACCCGTGAACGTTTAGCCAGAGGAAAATCCGCTGCTGCGGCAACGCATGCCACCGAAAGCCAGTAAGGAAAGAATTCGTTGACAGTACTTCTGTTCATCCTCGGGGTGCTCTTCGTTGCGGTGGGTATCGCCGCTTCGATCGCCCTGCACGAGGTGGGCCACCTGGTACCGGCCAAGCTGTTCAAGGTCCGGGTGATGCAGTACATGATCGGATTCGGCCCGACGCTGTGGTCGAAGAAACGCGGCGAGACCGAATACGGTTTCAAGGCACTGCCGCTCGGCGGCTATGTATCCATGGTGGGGATGTACCCACCGGCCGAGGACAGCGATGGAACTGTCCGCCGCTCCAGCACCGGGATGTTCCAGACACTGGCCGACGACGCCCGCAAACTCGCTGCCGAAGAGATCCGGCCGGGCGATGAGAACAGAATGTTCTACAAGCTGCCGATCTGGAAGCGGATCATCATTATGCTCGGCGGTCCGTTCATGAACCTGGTGATCGGCGTTGTGCTGTTCGCCGTGGTGATTATGGGTTTCGGCAGCGCACAGGCGACGACGACGCTCGCCGAGGTCTACAAATGCGTCGTCCCGGTCAGCCAGCAGGCCGAAACGGGCCAGCAGGACTGCCTCCCGAGCGACCCGAAGGCGCCGGCGACGGCGGCCGGGCTGCAACCGGGCGACACCGTCGTCCGGTTCGATGGCCAACCGGTGGAGAACTGGCAGGCGATGACCGAGCGGATCCGTGCTGCCGCTGGCGAGGAAGTGCCGATCACGGTGCTCCGCGACGGCGAACGCATCCAGTCGGAAATTACTCCGCTGCTGACCGAGCGGCCGGTGATCGGCGCCGATGGCCGGGCGGAACTCGACTCCAATGGCAATCCAGTGACCACGGAGGTCGGATTCGTCGGGATGGGCGCCCAGGTGGAGCTGGTGCCGCAGCCGGCTGGCGAGGTGCTGCCGGCTGTGGGCGAAAACATTGCCCGCGTGACCGGCGTCGTCTTCAATCTGCCAGAGCATGTATATGAGATCGGGCAAGCTGCCTTCAGCGATGCACCGCGCGATCCCAACGGCCCGATCAGCGTCGTCGGAGTCGGCAGGGTCGCCGGTGAAGTCGCGAGCATGGAGGAAGTCGCCCTCGAATCCAAGGTGGCGCTGCTGTTCCGGCTCCTCGGCGGTGTGAACCTGGCACTATGCGTATTCAACCTGATCCCGTTGCTGCCCCTGGATGGCGGCCATATCGCCGGGGCATTATGGGAAGGATTACGACGGCGGATCGCCCGGCTGTTCGGCCGGAGGGATCCTGGTCCGTTCGACATTGCAAAGCTCCTGCCGCTGACGTACGTTGTGGCGGTGCTTATGCTTGGCATGGGCGCGTTGCTCATTTATGCCGACATCGTAAAGCCTGTCAATCTGTTCGGTTAGCGCCGGGCGGATTGGCCTTATCAGTGAGGTTCAACTAACAGTGAGGATCAACGCATGAGTGTTTTTGTTGTCGAATATGTTTATGAGGCTGAAACGGCTGCTGCGCGGAATGAGCTGCTGCCTACACACCGGCAGTGGCTCAAGGAGCATACCGAGTCCGGCCGGGTCCTGTCCTCAGGTCCCTATGTGGATGGTGCCGGCGCACTGCTGCTGTTTACCGCCGATTCCGAGCCCGCCTTGCTGGAAGAGCTCAAGCAGGACCCCTTCAACCAGGCAGGACTGGTGTCAGGGATGCGCGTGAAGGAGTGGAAGCCGCTGCTCGGCGCCTTCACGGAACACGCGTAGCTGGCTGCGCGCGGCGTCGGAAACGGCCCGTGGCGCTGCCTCACGCCCGCCGGATCGCCGATTCAGCGGATCAAGAGGATAATGGAATCCGGCGTCTTCATCGGCGTCATCAATGAAGCAATCACACATGGAGGCACGTTTTGACCTCGGTCAACCTGGGAATGCCGGAAGCACCGCCACCCACCCTCTCCCCGCGCCGTAAGACGCGCCAGATCAAGGTCGGCTCCGTCGGTGTAGGTTCGGAATCTCCCATCAGCATCCAGTCGATGACGACCACGCAGACCACCGACATCAACGCGACCCTGCAGCAGATTGCGGAGCTGACGGCTTCGGGTTGTGACATCGTACGCGTGGCCTGCCCGACGTCGGACGATGCCGAGGCGCTGCCGATCATCGCGAAGAAGTCGCAGATCCCGGTCATCGCCGACATCCATTTCCAGCCGAAATACGTTTTTGCTGCGATTGAAGCCGGTTGTGCCGCCGTCCGTGTGAACCCTGGAAACATCCGCAAGTTTGACGACCAGGTCAAGGAGATCGCTCAAACCGCCAAGGACCACGGCACTTCGCTGCGCATTGGCGTCAACGCCGGATCCTTGCACCCCAGTCTGCTCAAGAAGTATGGCAAAGCCACCCCGGAAGCCCTCGTAGAGTCGGCCGTCTGGGAAGCTTCGTTGTTTGAAGAGCATGACTTCCACGACTTCAAAATCTCAGTCAAGCACAACGATCCGGTGGTCATGGTCCGTGCCTATGAATTGCTGGCACAGGCGGGCGACTGGCCTTTGCATTTGGGCGTCACGGAGGCAGGGCCGGCGTTCCAAGGCACGATCAAGTCCGCCACCGCTTTCGGGGCGCTGCTGTCGCAGGGCATCGGCGACACCATCCGCGTCTCGCTCTCGGCACCGCCCGTCGAGGAGATCAAGGTTGGCGAGCAGATCCTGCAGTCGCTGAACCTGCGGCCGCGTAAGCTCGAGATCGTGTCCTGCCCTTCCTGCGGCCGGGCGCAGGTGGATGTTTACAGCTTGGCCGACGAAGTCACTGCCGGGCTGGAAGGCATGGAGATCCCGCTGCGTGTGGCCGTGATGGGATGCGTCGTCAACGGTCCGGGTGAAGCCCGCGAGGCCGACCTCGGCGTTGCCTCCGGCAATGGTAAGGGCCAGATCTTCGTCAAGGGCGAGGTGGTCAAGACCGTGCCGGAGGACCAGATCGTGGAGACCTTGATCGAGGAGGCCAACCGGATCGCGGAGGAACAAGGTCTGAGCGAGGAAAGCGGCAGCGGCAGCCCCGTCGTCAGCGTCAGCTAGCAAACGTCGTCAGCGCCGGCTGGCAAACGTCGTCAGCGCCGGCTGGCAAACGTCGTCAGCGCCGGCTGGCAAACGTCGTCAGCGCCGGCTGGCAAACGTCGTCGGCGTCGGCTGGCAAACGTCGTCGGCGTCGGCTGGCAAACACTCTTCAGGGACTATGGCGCAGGCCGTTTTCCTGACAGACTCGTGGGTAGATATTGGCGTAGGACATATTGAGGTGGCTGGTGGCGAGGATTCTGTCCAAAGTGGCACCGTGGCTGGCCTCCGGAACGAGGGCACACCGGCGTGATCCCGGCTTGCACCGGTACAAGCCGGCCCACGGGTCTGTGCGGGTTCTCGGCGACTCCGATACGGCGGAACTATGGACATTGGTCAACCGGAATCCGGTTGCCAACATTTTCGTCGCCTCCCATCTGGAGAACACCAAAACCGCGGCGCCCACACCTGCCGGCGGTCAAATCCTTGGCTACGACGACGGCGGTTCCCTCGCCAGCGCGTGCTGGGCCGGAGCCAATATCGTACCTGTCGAAACGACACTGGTGGCGGCGCAGGAATTCGGACGGTACCTGGTGGCCACCGGGAAGTCGTTTTCGTCGATTTTCGGTCCCTCCGAGGCAGTGATGGAGCTGTGGTCGGAATTGCAGACAAGTGCGCCGTCGCCATTCGATGTGCGTCCAAACCAGCCGCTGATGGAGCTGCGGACAGGTCCAGCCATCGAACCGCATCCGGGCCTCCGGTTCAGCATTATGGAGGACTTCGACGCCCTGTTGCCTGCCTGCGTGTCCATGTTCGAAGAGGAAGTGGGCTATTCACCGCTCGTAGGCGGCGACCAGTTCTACAAACAGCGCATCGCCTCATTCATCAACCGCCGCCACTCAATGGTCGATTTCGACGGCGGCGGCGAGGTTGTCTTCAAAGCGGAGCTGGGATCGGTTTCGTCCCAAGTGACGCAGATTCAAGGCGTCTGGATGAATCCTGCCTACCGCGGCCGTGGACTCAGCGCGGCCTACCTTGCCGCCGTCGTTCTGCTGGCCCGCGAGCACGCCCCGGTAACGAGCCTTTATGTCAACGACTACAACGCACCCGCAATGGCCAGTTACCGCAAGGTGGGGTTTGAACGCGTCGGGACTTTCGCAACGATTCTGCTCTAGCGTCCAGGGTCCGTCGCCTGCCAGTTCCCCAAATCGCCGGTCAGATAATGCTGGACGGTGGGGGAGACCAGCCGCACCACCTCTTCGCTGCTGAGCGAGGCCAGTGGTTCGAGCTTGAGAACATACCGGCTGACCATCAGGCCAAAAACCTGGCTGACCAGCAGCTCACCGCGCAGCTGCGTTTCGTCTTTGTCGTATTCCAGCCCGGCCATGATGACGTTCAGGATCCGTCTCCGCAGGACCTCACGCATCAGCGCGGATTGAGGCGGGGACCCGATGATACTGCGGACCAGAGTCAGCAGCGCAGGCTGCAGGGGCGAGTCCCATAGCGCCAGCAGCGTCCGCAGCAGGGCGGCGCCGCGTTCAGCAGCAGGCAAGGCTGCGACCCCGGCGAGCACCTCGTTGGGATTTGCCGGCAGTTCCACACTCGCCGCCAGCAAAGCCTCTTTGCCATCGAAGTAGTGATGCACGAGCGCGGGATCCACCTCCGCTTCGCGGGCAATACTGCGCAGACTGGTTCCCTCGTACCCTTGTTCGGCGAAAAGCTTCTGCGCGGCGGCAAGGATCTGTCCGCGGGTGTCGCCGCCTCCGCCGCGGCGTCCGCGCCGGGACCTGCTCACCGGCTCTGCCGCCTCAGGGTCAGCGAAGCCAGCACCAGGACCACCACGACGCAGCCCGCGATGATCGTCAGATCGGTCCACAGAGCGCCGGTGGCATCGGTGTTGGTTGCTATTTCCTGCAGGGCATCAACCGAGTAGGTCAGTGGCAGCGCGTTGGAGATGGCCTCGAGCCAGTCCGCCATCTCGTCCCGGGCGACGAACAACCCGCATAGCAGGATCTGCGGAACGACGACGACCGGCATGAACTGGACGGCCTGGAATTCTGTGCTGGCAAAGGCGGAACAAAGCAGCCCAAGCGCCACCGCCAGCACGGCGTTGATGACGGCAACCAGAATCACCAGACCGGGACTGCCATCGATCTCAAGGCCGAACACGAAGTACGCGAACGCCGTCGCAACACCGGCCTGCAGCGCAGCCATGATCGAGAACGCCAGCCCGTAGCCGAAGAGCAGATCGACCTTGTGGATCGGCGTCGTCAGAATCCGCTCCAGAGTGCCCGAAGTGCGCTCGCGGAGCATGGTGATGGAGGTGACCAGGAACATCACCACAAAGGGGAAAATCGCCAGCATCATCAGGCCGACCCGGTCGAAGGTGCGCGGTACACCGGGCGGCAGGGTTTCATTCTCGAACAGGTAGTACACCACTGCCAACAGCAGGGCCGGCACCACCAGGATGAGGCCGATGCTCCGCGGATCATGCCGCAGCTGCTTCAGCACGCGGGCGGCGGTGGCAAGCATCATCGATACGTTCATGCCGCTGTCTCCTTCGGCAATGAACGGATGAGCCGCAGGAAGGCAAGTTCCAGATCGTCAGTTCCGCCGAGTTCGCGCAACTTGCCGGGGGTGAGCTGTGCCAGCAGGCGTCCTTCGCGCAGCAACAGTAACGCATCGCAGTGCGAGGCCTCCTCCATGACGTGACTGGAAATGATGAGGGTGGTTCCAGCCGCAGCCATCGCCGCAAACTGCTCCCACAGTTCGACCCGGAGCACCGGGTCGAGCCCGACAGTTGGTTCGTCGAGGATCAATACTTCAGGGCGGGATACCAGGGCGCAGGCCAGTGAAACGCGGCTGAACTGGCCGCCGGAGAGGTCGGCGGTTTTGCGCTTGGCGAACGTCCGCAGCCCGACGGCGTCGATCGCCTCATCCGTCCGGGAACGGGGCATCGAGTGCAGGGCGCCAAAATACTGCACGTTATCTTCGACCGTGATGTCCGGATAGACGCTCGGAGATTGGCTGACGTACCCTGTCTTGCTGCGCAGGGCGGCGCTTCCGGCTGGATGGCCGAGCACGTGGATGCTTCCGGCGGAAATATGCTGAACACCCATGATGGCGCGCATCAGCGTGGTTTTTCCGCTTCCAGACGGCCCGAGGAGGCCGGTAATTGCTCCACCGCCAATAGTGAAATCCAGGCCCTCCAGAACCGTTGTTCTACCCCGCCGGATCTGCAATTCATTGACGACGACGGCAGCGGCCGGATCCGCTTGAAGATGTGCCATGGGAACTTCCTTGCGAATAATTCACCAGTTGATGAATTAAAGCTAAGCCGCAGAGTTTCTCCCGTCAAGGTTCAAGTGGTAACGGGCGTGCGCATGAGCGGTTAGATTAGTAGTCGAGTTGTTTTACCTTCAGTTGCTTCACAGAACGGAGACCACCGGTGGTCCTTCGCCTTTCCTCGCTGTTCTTGCGCACTCTGCGCCAAGACCCCCATGCCGCCGAAGTGGCCAGCCATAAACTTCTGGTTCGCGCCGGCTATATCCGCCGGGCCGCTCCGGGAATCTATTCGTGGCTGCCCCTGGGCCTTAGGGTGCTGGCCAAAGTCGAGGCCGTCATCCGCGAGGAGATGACCGCCATCGGCTCCCAGGAAGTCCACTTCCCGGCACTGCTGCCGCGCGAACCGTACGAGACCACGAACCGGTGGACCGAATACGGCGACAACATTTTTACGCTCCAGGACCGCAAGGGATCGGACTACCTCCTCGCTCCCACGCACGAGGAAATGTTCACTTTGCTGGTGAAGGACTTGTACAACTCATACAAGGACCTTCCATTGAGCCTGTTCCAGATCCAGACCAAGTACCGCGACGAGGCACGGCCGCGTGCGGGTCTGATCCGGGGACGCGAGTTCATCATGAAGGACTCCTATTCCTTCGACATCGACGACGACGGCCTCGACGTCAGCTACGAGGCCCACCGGCGCGCCTATGTCCGGATTTTCGAGCGCCTGGGCCTGGATGTCGTCGCTGTATCCGCCACCTCCGGAGCGATGGGCGGGTCACGGAGTGAGGAATTCCTGCACCCGACACCGATCGGCGAGGACACGTATGTGCGCTCGCCCGGCGGTTACGCCGCCAACGTCGAGGCAGTCACCACCATCATTCCCGACGGGATCGACTTCTCGAACGCTCCGGAAGCGCGGGTTGAGCACACCCCGGACACGCCGACGATCGATACGCTGGTGGCCACGGCCAATGCCAAGTTCCCGCGGGAAGACGGCGACTGGACGGCGGCGGACACATTGAAAAACGTGGTCCTGGCTGCCGTCCTTCCCAGCGGAGAGCGGCAGATCCTCGTCGTCGGGCTTCCCGGCGACCGCGATGTCGACCTCAAGCGGATCGAAGCGAACATCGGGCCGCACCTGCAAACCGGTGGCGAGGTCATCATGGAGACCGCCAACGACGCCGATATTGCGCGCAACCCCCAGCTCGTCAAGGGCTATGTGGGACCCGGGCTGAGCACCGACTCCCCGGTACTTGGCACCGAAGGATCCACGGGACTGCTGTACCTGGTGGACCCGCGTGTCGTCAGCGGCACCACCTGGATCACCGGGGCGAACACGTCCGGCATGCATGTCTTCGGACTCGTTGCCGGCCGGGACTTCAGCTGGGAGGGAACCATCGAAGCAGCCGAGGTATGCGCAGGCGATGAGGCGCCCGACGGCTCGGGGAAACTCGAATCGGCACGCGGAATCGAACTGGGCCATATCTTCCAGCTCGGACGCAAGTTCTCCGATGCCCTGGACCTGAAGGTGCTGGATAAGAACGGCAAACTCGTCGTGGTCACCATGGGCTCATACGGCGTCGGCGTGACCCGCGCCGTCGCAGCCCTCGCCGAGGCAAATCACGATGACAAGGGTCTGACGTGGCCGCGCCAGGTGGCGCCGGCCGATGTCCACATCGTGGCGGCGGGCAAGGACGCCGAGGTGTTTGAAGCCGCCGGAAAACTTTCAGAGGAGCTGGACGCGGCCGGTATCGAGGTCATGTATGACGACCGCCAGAAGGTTTCACCCGGGGTGAAGTTCGGCGACGCTGAACTGATCGGCGTTCCCACCCTTGTGGTGGTGGGCAGGGGACTGGCCGACGGCGTTGTCGAGGTGAAGGACCGCGTCACCGGAGAGGCGAACAAGGTTCCGGTAGGAGAAGCCGTGGCTCATCTCATCGAACTTGTCCGCGGATAGTTTGAGGTGGGTCCGGGACTTGAGGAGCTTCAGCTTGCAACGATAGTCCTGATCGTCCTCGCTGGTTTCGCGGCCGGTTGGATTGACGCCGTCGTCGGTGGTGGCGGTTTGATCCAGTTGCCCGCGCTGCTGTTGGTGCCGGGGATCGGTCCGGTACAGGCACTCGCGACGAACAAGATGGGCTCCATCTTCGGCACGACCACCAGCGCGATCACCTATTTCCGCAGGGCCAGACCGGATTTGCGGACAGCATTGCCGATGGCAGGGATAGCGCTGGCGGGAAGCTATGGCGGTGCCGTCTTCGCGGCGCTGCTGCCGGCGTCGGTGTTCAAGCCGATGATCGTGGCCGCCCTGATTGCCGTCGCGCTCTTCACGGCTTTCCGGCCGACCGTTGGAACGCTGACGAAGCTGCGCCACAGCGGGCACCGGCATTACGGAGTCGCCGTCGCGATCGGGCTGGTCATCGGTTTCTACGACGGTCTGCTCGGTCCCGGGACGGGTTCATTCCTCGTGATCGCCATGGTGACCTTGCTCGGATACAACTTCCTCGCTGCCAGTGCAAAGGCCAAAATCGTCAATATGGCCACCAACGTCGGTGCGCTGCTGTTCTTTGCGCCGAACGGGTACCTGTTGTGGGGACTGGGACTTTTGCTGGGCGTCGCCAATATGGCCGGCGGCTATCTGGGGGCACGGATGGCCATCACCAAGGGGAGCAAATTTATCCGGGTGGTATTCCTCGCCGTGGTATCGGTACTGATCGTCAAACTTGGCTACGACGTGTGGGTGGAAAACTTCGCCGGTTAGCCTGAGGGCGCGCCGGGCCGGGGTTCCGCAGAGTTGAGGCGCCGCCGAAGCCGGGGTTCCGCAGAGCTAAGGTTCCGGCAGCTCATCGACGTCGGGAAGACCGGGGTAGGTCCTGCCCGCCATGGCGGACGCCACCCATAGCGACCGTGCTGCTTCCGCGCCCATGCCGTCCTCGTACGACCAGATCGCGTTTTGGACCTCCCGCACCAGGGTCCACTGCCGTGCGAGTTCGTTGTCCAGGCCAGCGGCGGCGCACAGCCGGGCCTGCCGGTCCAGCAGTGCTATTTCCGGATTCTTCTCCGGCAGTTCACGCAGGCGGTTCCACAACATTGGAGCGACAGCGAATTCGGCGTCGCCAATGACCGGTTTGGGATCGATCGCCAGATACCAGTGCGGTTCCTCCAGCGAGGCGAGGATATTGAAGTAGTGGAGGTCGCTGTGCACCAGCACGTCATCGTTCCTGCGCCGGCCGACAGCGCCGTGCACCTGGCACACTTCCAGGGCAGCTTCCAGAAGCCAGCGTTCGAACGGTCGGCCGAGTTGTTCCCACCGCTGCGGGAACTCGTCCGTCCACTGCTCCGCCTGGGCAGCCAGCAGCGGGAACGCATTACGGGTGGCTGCAGGGACCGGGACGGCGAGGCGCCGGACCAGTCCTCCCCAGACAGCCAACGCCTCTGCCATCGGCGCGTCCGCCAACGAACGATCGCCGTCGAGCCGCTCCATGAGAAGCACCAGCTCCGGTTTGTCCGCTTCCAGCAGCCGGACGGCTCCGGCACCGTCCCAAAGCTCCAACGCATCGGCCTCGGCCAGAGCCTCTTCATGCGGCAGCGTGAGTTTGAGTACAGCCCGCGTGCCGTCGTGCCGCCGCACCGGGATGACGACGCCGGTGTGTCCCGTCCACGGTTCCTTTCCGTCGGGAAGGTCCAGAGTCAGCTCCCAGCGGCGCATGTAGAGCTCGTACTGCTGCGGCAACTGGGCCAGCCAGGTGCGGCCGGCGGGTTCGGAACGCACATTGCGCTCCAGGGCCGCGGGGAGTTCGAAGCCGGGGATCATGCGCGGTTCTCCCACTGCCAGGCCGCCAATGAGGCGCGGGTGAGCATGCTTATCGACCAGGTGCGTACGTCTCCTTGGCTGAGCCCTACGAGATCGGCGTACATCGCTGCGAGATCTTCTTCCACCAGCGCAAGGCCACCCGCGGGGTCGTCCCTGAATTCATCCGGGAGGGCATAGGCAGGTTCGGCCACCGGAACCTGTGCACACAGGGCTTCCAGCATTGGCTCTCCTTGCTCCAGGGCGCGCCTATGTTGTTGCCGCCGCTCGCGGGAGAGGGAGAACAGGGGGTCATCGAACTGCGGTGTGGCAACTTCGTAGGCGTAGACGGTGCGCTGCAATCCGGTGTAGGTCGCCTGCAAAGCCGCTGCCGGCTTCGCATCGGATGCCCCGGATGACTGACAGTCGATCAAATCGGCACGATCGGTGCTTTGCGGTACGGGAGGAAGGCCGGGAGCGGGCAGCCCCGCCTTGGCGGCCAGGGAGGTGGCCAGCACGAATTGTTGTGCCGACACGGTGGCCAACAGACTGGCCATTCCGGCCTTCACATCGCGGGCATCCAGCCGAAGAGTCTTCGCGTTGGCCGCCAGGGCGGACACGAGGCCGGAAACTGTCGGAGCCGACGTACTTTCCGCTGTGCCTGAAGCAGCCGCGGAAATGACCGGTGAAGGCAACTGGGATGATTCGGACTGAGGAGATGCCGGAGCCGGCGCAGCCAACTGCGCAGCATGGCGGGACAGCAGATCGGCGGTGTTGGCGAGCGCACGTTTCATCCCGCCTGGCGCGGCAATTCCGGCAAGTTCGCGCGCGCGTGACTGCAGTGACTTTGCCTCGGCGCGCGCCATACTCCGTGCCATGTCGGTGACGCTCGGTGGGTCCGGTTCAGGCCGCGTCCGGTCTGCTACAACAGTGCCCAGGCTGAGCACGAGCAGGGCAACAACGGAAAGCAGGACGGCAGTCTTCGCCTTGGTGGCGGCGGACTTCTTCCCGGTGGGCTTCACAACAGACGATGATCTCACGTTCGCCCGCTTGGTGTATGCATTGCTAAGTCGCAGTCCAATGCATCGCCTGTGGAGAATTGTCGTTACGCTAGTAGCTACAACATCATCGAGTGGGAGGCAGTAATGGTCCGGCCTAATCACAATCCGGGGGACGCGGAGCAGACCCGCGCAGAATCACACCGGCTGCGTGAACTGCTGGAACCTACCGTTTCGGCTCACGATCTCTATCTGGAGGACGTCCAGGTGAAGTCCGCAGGCACGGAACGCACGGTTTCCGTCGTCGTCGATCTTCATGAGGACCGGACCGGCGGTGTCAGCCTCGACACTATTTCCGATGTTTCTTCTGAACTTTCCCGCCTCCTCGACGAGGATCCCCATGACACCGAACGGCCGTACCAGCTGGAAGTTTCCTCGCCGGGGGCGGCCCGTCCACTGACGGAGCCACGTCACTGGCGGCGTGCCCGGGGCAGGCTGGTGAACATGGCCATGGTCGACGGCGGTGAGGTCACCGGGCGTCTTCTCGACGTCGACGACGACGGCGTCACGGTCCGTCCACAGGTGCAGGTCAAAAAGGGCATGAAACCCAAAAAGGGTGAACCCACCCACTTTGCCTTTGAGCAGGTGCGCAAGGGCGCGGTGGAGATTGAATTCTCCCGGGTCGATGAGGACCTTGACGGTGGAACAGCCGGCAACCATACTTTTTCAGCTGAGGAGGCCTGAGATGGATATCGATATGAGCGCATTGCGGCTGCTTGAACGCGAGCGCGAAATCCCTTTGGATCTATTGATCCCCACCATCGAGCAGGCACTGCTGGTCGCGTACCACAAGACCTCCGGCGCGCACGATAAGGCGAGGGCGGAGCTGAACCGCAAGAGCGGCCACGTCACTATCTGGGTGGCAGAGCTCGACGACGACGGGACGGTGGTCGGCGAGTACGACGACACCCCGGCCGGCTTCGGGCGGATCGCGGCCAGCACCGCGCGCCAGATCATTCTGCAGCGGCTGCGGGACGCCGAGGACGACAACATCCTTGGCGAATTCCGCGGCAAGGAAGGCGAGCTGGTTTCCGGTCTCATCCAGCAGGGGCACAACCCGCACATGGTCCAGGTTAATCTTGGTGCCGTCGAGGCCGTCCTGCCGCCGCCCGAGCAGGTCCCCGGCGAGAACTACCTGCATGGTGCACGGCTTAGGGCGTATGTCGTCGATGTCCACCGCGGCATGAAGGGTCCTTCGATCACGCTGTCCAGGTCGCATCCCGGCCTGGTCCGTAAGCTTTTTGAGATGGAAGTTCCGGAAATCGCAGACAAATCGGTGGAGATCATTGCGCTGGCCCGTGAAGCCGGTCATCGCTCCAAGATTGCCGTCAAGGCTGCCGTTCCAGGATTGAATGCCAAGGGTGCCTGCATCGGAGAGATGGGCTCCCGCGTCCGTGCGGTCATGAATGAGCTCAACGACGAGAAAATCGACATCATTGATTTCAGCGAGGATCCGGCTACGTTCATCGGGAACTCGCTATCGCCGTCGCGTGTGGCATCGGTGACGATCGTCGACGAGCAGCTGCGGCAGGCCAAGGTTGTGGTTCCCGACTACCAGCTCTCGCTGGCGATCGGCAAGGAAGGGCAGAACGCCCGGCTTGCGGCCAAGCTCACCGGCTGGCGCATCGACATCGTATCGGACGCTGCCCCGGCACAGGTGCAGGCGTCAGAGTAGACTCACACCCTTCCGGTTCGTGGCAAACGGGCCGGAAGCGCTAGAATGTATGTGGCCGGGTCATTCGACTGTGCAATCGATGCGAGAGGTGCCACTGGTGGTAACGACGAAACGTCAACCACTTCGGACCTGCATCGGATGCCGTGATCGAGCAGCCCAAAGCGAACTTCTGCGGGTGGTGGCAACCAACTGCGACGGCACAAACGTCGTCGTCGTCGATGCCCGCCGCCGCATGGCGGGCCGGGGTGCCTGGTTGCATCCCAGCCGGCCCTGCTTCGTAATGGCTGTGAAACGCCGAGCGTTCAACCGTGCTTTTAGAGGCCAGGTTGAAACCCGGAATGTGGAGAGTTATTTCAACGCAGCGGAATCCACCGGAACGACCGGAGGACCCACGACAACCGTCCAACCTGAGAGCGGGTCAGTAATGAAGATGGAAACCCGATGAGTACCCAGCGATGAGTGCCCAACGATGATTCATTTGTTGTGCTTTAAAAACGACCGCGCACTTGCCATGAGTGCTCAAAGTCGCAGTAGGAAATAGACGGTTCGTGCCTGACTCGGTGCGAGCCGAGACAGGAGAAATGTGGCCAAGGTCCGCGTACACGAGCTCGCCAAAGAGCTCGGGATTACCTCTAAAGATGCAGTAGCAAAACTGCAGGAGATGGGCGAATTCGTTCGCTCAGCCTCATCAACTATTGAAGCGCCCGTGGTGAAGAAACTCCGCGGCGCATTCCCGGCATCCGATGCCAAGACGGATGGCAAGGGCGGCGGCTCCAAGTCCGCTGCGAAGGCCACTGACAAGGCCGGCACGGCGGAGAAGCAAAGCGCCCCGGCCGGGACTGACAGCAAGCCGGCTGCTCCCAAGCCCGGAGCAAACAACGCTGCTCCCAAGCCTGGAGCAAAACCAGCTCCAGCAGAGGCGGAGAAGCCAGCCCCGGCTCCTGAGCCCGAGAAGCCGGTCGAAGCTGAAAAACCGGCAGCGGCCACTGAAAAGCCGGCGGCTGAACCCGAAAAGCCTGCCGCCGAACCCGAAGCGCCTGCAGCCGGGACGCCTAAGCCCGCAGCGGCGGATGCAACACCGGCACCAAAGCCGGGTGCGCGTCCTGCCCCCAAGCCCGGAGCCAAAGCGACTCCAGCCAGCCCACGCCCCGGCTCGGGCGGACCACGTCCCGGGAACAATCCGTTTGCCACTTCGCAGGGTATGCCCCGCGGAGGCCGCGGTTCGGAGCGTTCAGGCGGTCCCCGTCCGGGCAACAATCCGTTTGCCACCTCGCAGGGTATGCCCCGCGGCGGCCGCGGCGAAGGATCGGGCGAGCGTTCAGGCGGTCCCCGTCCGGCAGCAGGATCCGGCGGCCCACGTCCGGGCGCACCGCGTCCGGCCGGTGCCGGAGCGGCACCGCGTCCAGGTGGCGGAGCCCGTCCGAATCCGAACATGATGCCCGGCCGCACCGATCGTGTGGCCCCTCCCGGACGCGGCAATGACCGCCCGGGTGCAGGCCCGCGCCGTGGTGGAGCACCCGGCGGCGGTCCCGGAGGTCCTCCGGGCGGCGGCTTTGGCAAGGGCGGCCGCGGACGCGGCGGAACCCAGGGCGCCTTCGGTAAGGGAGGCGCCGGCCGCGGCAAGCAGCGCAAGTCGAAGCGGGCAAAGCGGGCCGAACTCGAGCAGATGTCAGCGCCGAGCGTCGGCGGCGTCACGGTTCCCCGTGGCGACGGCAGTACTATTGTGCGCTTGCGCCGCGGTTCCTCGATTACCGATTTCGCCGAGAAGATTGATGCGAATCCCGCGTCGCTGGTGACTATCCTGTTCCACCTGGGTGAGATGGCTACGGCCACTCAGTCGCTGGACGAGGATACGTTTGCGTTGCTGGGTGACGAACTTGGCTACAAGCTGCAGGTGGTTTCACCAGAGGACGAAGAGCGCGAACTGCTCGATGCCTTCGATATCGACCTCAACGCAGAACTTGAGGCAGAGGGTGACGAAGAGCTTCAGGCCCGTCCTCCGGTAGTGACCGTCATGGGTCACGTCGACCACGGTAAAACCCGTCTGCTGGACGCCGTGCGCAACTCCGATGTCATGACCGGAGAGCATGGCGGCATCACCCAGCACATTGGTGCTTACCAGATCCATCGTGAGCATGAGGGCAACAACCGCGCTATCACCTTCATCGACACTCCCGGCCACGAGGCGTTCACCGCCATGCGTGCCCGTGGTGCCAAGGTCACCGACATTGCCGTGCTGGTGGTTGCAGCCGACGACGGTGTGATGCCGCAAACGGTTGAGGCACTGAACCACGCACAGGCGGCCAACGTGCCGATTGTTGTGGCAGTGAACAAGATCGATAAGGAAGGCGCCAACCCGGAGAAGGTCAAAGGCCAGCTCGCCGAGTACGGTCTGGTACCCGAGGACTACGGCGGCGACACGATGTTCGTCAATGTGTCCGCCCGGCAGAACGAAAACATCGACGAACTGCTTGAAGCGGTCCTGCTGACGGCAGATGCCGCTCTCGATATGCGCGCCAATCCGAACAAGGATGCACGCGGTATCGCCATCGAGGCGAACCTGGACAAGGGCCGCGGCGCGGTGGCGACTGTGCTGGTCCAATCCGGAACGCTCAACGTTGGAGACACCATTGTGGCGGGCAAGGCCCACGGCCGTGTCCGTGCGATGTTCGACGAGAACGGCGATGCCGTCGAGAAGGCGGATCCGTCGCGTCCGGTGCAGGTGCTCGGACTGTCGACCGTGCCCCGGGCTGGTGACACCTTCCTGGTGACGGCCGACGAGCGGACCGCACGGCAGATCGCCGAGAAGCGTGAAGCGGCGGACCGCAACGCGGCTCTGGCCAAGCGCCGCAAGCGCATCACGCTGGAGGACTTCGACCAGGCTGTGGCCGAGGGCAAGATCGACACCTTGAACCTCATCCTCAAGGGTGACGTTTCCGGTGCGGTGGAGGCTCTGGAAGACGCCCTGTTGAAGATCGACGTCGGCGATGAAGTGCAGCTGCGCGTCATCCACCGCGGTGTCGGCGCCATCACGCAGAATGACGTGAACCTCGCGACCGTGGACAACGCCATCATCATCGGCTTCAACGTCCGTCCCGCGGAGCGGGTCTCCGATCTGGCAGACCGCGAAGGCGTTGACCTGCGGTTCTACTCGGTTATCTATGCGGCAATCGACGATATTGAGAATGCGCTCAAGGGCATGCTCAAGCCCGAGTACGAGGAAGCCAGTCTCGGCACGGCGGAGGTCCGCGAGGTCTTCCGTTCCTCGAAGTTCGGCAACATTGCCGGTTCGATCGTCCGTTCCGGAACCATCCGCAGGAACACCAAGGCACGTCTGGTGCGCGACGGCAAGGTCGTGGGGGACAACCTCACCATCGAGTCGCTCAAGCGCTTCAAGGACGACGCGACCGAGGTCCGCGAAGGTTTCGAGTGCGGTATCGGCCTGGGGTCGTTCAACGACGTCAAGGAAGGCGACACTGTCGAGACGTTCGAAATGCGGGAGAAGCCGCGCGCCTAAGGCGTCGATCGATAACGCAAGAATCTGCGGAGGCGCTCCATCGAGCGCCTCCGCTCAGGCAGGAGAAAGATAATGGCTGATCCAGCACGTGCCGCGAAACTGGCGGACCGGATCAAAGTAGTGGTCGCACAGGCGTTGGAGCGACGGGTGAAAGACCCGCGCTTGGGCTTCGTCACGGTGACCGACGCCAGAGTAACCAACGATCTGCAGCACGCGACGGTGTACTACACCGTCTACGGTGATGAGGAAGAGTCGGCGGAAACGCGCCGTGCGCTGGAGTCGGCCAAGGGCATTCTGCGCGCCGAGGTAGGCAAGAACATTACCGTGCGGCTGACACCGACGCTGGAGTTCGTCCCGGATGAGATTCCGGTCAACGCCAGCAACCTCGAGGAGCTTTTGCGTAGCGCCAAGGAGCGGGACGCGGAGGTGGCCTCACTGGCCGCTGAACAGAAGTATGCGGGCGAACCGGATCCCTACCGTCGTAAGGACGATGAGGAAACCGCTGAGGCGGACGGTTCCGACCGGCCGTAACCCGTACCAGTGAAGAGGAGGCCCGCCGGGCTGCCCATAGCATCATCGCTTCGGGCAGTCCGGCGGGTCTTTTCGTGCCTCGGAACACTAATCAGGCCAGGGCCGCTGGAGATGGAAGCGGGCGGTCGAGGGTTGAAATAGATGCCGCCAAGCCGTCAAGGATGAGGTCGAGCCCGAACCCGAACTCATTACCGAAGTCGTAACCAGGCTGGAGGACGTGCTCGGAGGCGATCTCCAAAAGATGAGGGTAGTCGCCGGCCGAAATCAGCTTGACTGTCGGTTCTGTGGCTTCGGCTACGGTCCCGGGGCCTTTGAACGGCAGGGCGGCTTCCTGAAGGGCGAAGCCGTAGATATAGCTGTCGAGCAGTGCATAAGCGTGCGCCGTCATCTGCACTGAGAACCCCGCCGCACGCAGGGTGCCCAGTGTTGCGTCATGATGTTGCAGCGTTGCTGGTCCAGGAGTGGTCCGGGACTCAAGCAGCCCTATGGCCCAGGAATGACCTCGCAATACCTGACGTGCAGACTGCGCCCGGCGGTGCATCTCGGACCGCCAATCCCCGCCGGCGGAAGGCAAGTCGATTTCGCTGAAGACGAGATCGACGATGCCATCAAGGATTTCGTCCTTATTGGCAACGTAGTGGTAGAGCGACATTGGCTTGGTCTCAAGGGCCCGGGCCAGCGAGCGTATCGTCAGCGCTCCAATTCCCTCGCGATCGGCAATTGCCAGAGCGCAGAGGAGGACCCTCTCCCGGCTGAGGGGAGTGCGGTCCTGGCCGCCGTTGTTTCTGGATTTTTCAGGCATATTGCTCCCGGAGGACTCTATCGCTTTCGTACACTGTACGTTACCATATTCGTACAGTGTACGAAAACGTACTGCTGAATGGCACCGGTTCAAGGAAAAAGAAACCCATGACATCCCAAAAAGAACGTGCTCCAAAGCGAACCGCCGCACAGGCCACGACGACGGCGGCCAGCGCCATGCGGGCGATCGTGCAGGACGCTTACGGATCGGCCGACATGCTCCACCTGGCGCGGATCTCCCGGCCGCAAATAGCGGACAACGAAGTCCTGGTGCGGGTGCACGCCGCCGGGCTGGACCGTGGAACGTGGCATCTGATGACGGGCAAACCATATCTGCTGCGCCTCGTATTCGGGCTCCGCAAACCGAAGAATCGGGTTCCCGGCGCTGATGTCGCGGGGACGGTGTCCGAAGCCGGTCCGGCGGTGACCGGATTCGCCCCAGGAGATGAAGTCTTCGGTTTCGGAAAAGGCGCCATGGCGGAATACGCCGTCGTGCGCAAGGACAGGCTCGCCCACAAACCCGCCAATCTTACGTTCGAGCAGGCGGCGGTAGTGCCAGTGTCAGCGGTCACCGCTCTGCAGGGCTTGTGCGATGTCGGCCGCGTTCAGCGGGGGCAGAAAGTACTCATCATCGGTGCATCCGGCGGTGTAGGCAGCTATGCCGTACAGCTGGCCAAAGCCGTCGGAGCCGAGGTTACCGGCGTGTGCAGCACAGCAAAACTCGACTTCGTGCGATCCCTCGGCGCCGACCATGTCATCGACTACACCGTCGCCGACTTCGCCGACGGGGGCCACCGCTACGATCTGATCCTGGACATTGCAGGAAACCCGGGTCTCTCACGGCTCCGCAAAGCCCTTACGGCCAACGGAACGGTGGTCATCACCGGCGGTGAGAATGGCGGCAATTTATCCGGCGGAATGAACCGCCAGTTCCGTGCTCTGGCTCTATCACTGTTGATACGCCAGCGGTTAACCATGTTCACCGGCAAAGTACGTTCCAGCGACCTGCAAAGGCTTGCCGAATTCATCGAGGCGGGAACGGTGACACCGAGGATCGACAGGACGTATCCGCTGGAGCGGATGCCTGAGGCTATGCGCCACCTCGACGCCGGGAACGTGCGTGGAAAGGCCGCCATCACTGTCTAAATACGCGGGCAGTCCTCTGATCTGCCATCCATCAAGCCACAAGTTATAGTCTGTGAAAGAAGAAAGCCATGTCAATGTCAACACCGAACGAGTCTTCGCGGCAGTCCGGACCGCCGGTCGAAAAAATGAGCCCGGTACACATGCTCATACTCATCGTGGGAGTGCTGCTGTTTGCCGCCGCTCCGGCTGTGCTCGCCAATTCAGGACCGGTACTGCTGGGCCTGTCCCTGCTCGCCGCCGGGCTGGCGCTTATCATCGTCGGAGCCGCCGGTCTAGGCCGCGGCATCCAGCCACAGTCTCCGATGACGCCCCCGGAAGATGAGACCGACGCCTCTGCCTACCCAACGCGGTTGGTGGGACAACTGGACCCTGCCCTGTCGAGATGGATGTGGCTGCTCAAATGGCTTCTGGCCATCCCGCACTACATAGTGCTTTCCATCCTCTGGATTGCATTCCTGGTCGTGACGGTGGCGGCCGGCCTGGTGATTTTGTTTACCGGCCGCTATCCATCTTCACTCTTCCAATTCACAGTCGGCGTCCTTCGCTGGAACTGGCGGGTTTCGTTCTATGCCTACGGAGTGCTCGGCACGGATCACTATCCGCCCTTCACCTTGGCGCGCACCGATTATCCAGCGGAGTTCGACGTGGCTTATCCTGCGAGGCTTTCGCATTGGAAAGTGTTGGTGAAATCCTGGCTTCTCGCCTTGCCGCAACTGCTTATCGTCGCTGCTCTTACCGGAGGGGTGTGGGCTTCGACAGACGGTTCGAACACCGGATCGGCCAACGGTATTTCGCTGCTGAGCCTTCTGGTCCTGATCACCGCCCTCATCCTGCTGTTCACCGGTGTCTACCGGCTCGGACTGTTCAACCTGCTGATGGGCATCAACCGGTGGATCTACCGCACCATTACCTACACGGCCTTGATGCGCGACGACTACCCGCCTTTCAGGCTTGATCAAGGGCCGCTCGAACCACCGGCGGAACGGAGAGATGTGGGGAACGTGCCGCTGTAACGGGCGGGCCCGTCAGCACCCTATACTGGGTGGGTGACTTCTGGGCTGGCCGGATCGGGATTGGTGATCGTAGACAAGCCGGAGGGGTGGACCAGCCATGATGTGGTGGCCCGAATGCGCCGCTTGGCCGGAACCCGCAAGGTTGGCCACGCCGGGACACTGGACCCGATGGCCACCGGCGTACTCGTCGTCGGAATCAACAAGGCCACCAGGCTGCTGACGTACATCGTCGGCGTCTCCAAAACCTACACGGCCACCATCCGATTGGGCCAGAGCACCATTACCGACGACGCCGAAGGCGACGTCACATCCGAAACCACCGCGGCCGGGGTTGACGAAGCCGCGGTGCGTGCCGCCGTCGAACGCTTAACCGGAGACATTGAGCAGGTGCCCAGCAGTGTCAGCGCCATTAAGGTCAACGGCAAACGTTCCTACGCCAAGGTCCGGTCGGGCGAAGAGGTGAAACTCGCCGCACGGCCGGTCACCGTATCGGAATTCTCCGTTCATGGGCTCCGCCGCATCCCGGCCGGCAACGGCACGGCCGCCGGCGACGGGGGGGAGTATCTGGACGTGGACGTTACTGTCGAGTGCTCCTCCGGAACGTATATCAGGGCGCTGGCCAGGGATCTCGGCGGCATCCTGCAGGTCGGCGGGCATCTAACGGCTTTGCGCAGGACGCGGGTCGGTCCGTATACGCTTGATCAGGCCCGTACGCTGGAGCAACTGGCGGAAGAACTGACTGTGCTGGACATTTCTACCGCCGCGCGGGCCCTGCTTCCGGTCCGGGAACTTACTACGGACGAGGCGGCGGAGTTGTCCTTTGGCCGCAGGATCGCCGCGGGCGCCGGGGCGGAAACGGTGGCAGCCTTTGCACCGGACGGGTCCCTCGCGGCGTTGCTGGAAAACAAGGACGACGCCGCCAAACCGGTGCTGGTTTTTGCGCCGGCCACGGGAGGACACCAGGAGTAATGGATGGGTACTTCTACGCGGTATTGATCGTCGGCCTGCTGTCCACCGTGGTGTGCATCGCTGCTGGCATCAAAGGTCTGGGGCCCAACGACGTGACGATACTGTCCGTGGCCGCCGTCGAGCTGACCCTGTTGGTGTATTTGGCCGGCTCAATCTTCAGTGCCATCGGCGCAGGAGGACCGTCCGGGCCGGCCTGGGAATTCTGGGGTTATCTCGTGACGGCGCTGGTCATACCTTTGGCGGCTGTCTATTGGTCCTTGATGGAGCGCAGCCGGTGGAGCAATTTCGTACTCGGATCAGTCGGGCTGATTGCCTTGGTCATGACCGCGAGGATGAACCAGATCTGGTACGGACCGCAGCTGGAAGGCGCGGCGCTTGCCGCCTGGAATTTCTAGCCCATGTCCAGCACAGAGGAAGAAACATTGACATCGTCCCGGTCCAGCGGACCGGGACGGCTGATCATCGCCGTCTACGCGGTATTTGCGTTGGCCGCCACAGCACGGGCTGGTTTTCAGATCGCGACGAAGTTCTCCGAAGCGCCGGTGGCCTACAGCCTCTCCGCCTTCGCCGCCGTCGTCTATATCCTGGCTGCGGTGTCGCTGGCCAAAGCGGGACCGGCGTGGTTCTGGACCTCGGTGCTGGCCGTCAGTATCGAAATGATCGGTGTACTTACGGTCGGCGCGGTCACGCTGGCGAGCTCTGCCGCTCTGCCCGATGATACGGTCTGGTCAGCCTTCGGCCTCGGATATGGATTCGTTCCGCTGGTATTGCCAATCGCCGGTCTGTGGTGGCTCTATTACAACCGTTCGGATCGGGAACACCGATGAACCGCGACGGTGTGATCAAACTGCGGCGGCTGCGGGTCGCGGATGCTCAAGCGTTTGCCGCGCTGTCCAGCGACCCCGAAGCCGTCCAGTGGTCCAACGGCAGCCCGGATTATTCGGCCGCCGACGCGGCGCTGTTCATCGCCGGCGATGCGGAAAAGGGCTGGGAGAGCGGAAAGACACTGCGTTGGGCAGTTGCCGATGACGTCAGTGATGCGCTGCTCGGTACGGTGGCCCTGCACCGGGTGCACGCCGGCGGCGCCGAACTGGGGATCAAACTTGCGTCCGGTTCCCGGGGCACCGGGGTTGCTCTGCGCGCCGTCGAACTGGTACTGGATTATGCCTTCGACGAGCGGGATCTGTCCGTCGTGCACTGGTATGCCAAAGTGGGGAATTGGGCCAGCCGGAAGCTGGCACACCGGGCCGGGTTTTCGCTGGAAGGAACAGTGCGGCTCCTGGCGGACGACGGCGATAGCCGCACCGACTGCTGGATCCTGACCATGACGGCATCCGATTCCCGGCGGATCAGCGGACCCAGCGCAGAACCGCATCCGGACAACCTGGACGTGACCGCCGTCGTACCGGAGCTGTCCGACGGCACAGTGGTGCTGCGCCGGCTTGGGGAGCAGGATGTGGGGGCACTTACCGCCAATTGCCAGGATCCTGTGGCGGTGCAGTGGACGAGTGTTCCGGAGGGCTACACCGAGCAGGACGCCCGGGACCATATTTTCACCCACGTGCCGGCCGCCTGGGCCAACGGCGAGCAGCAGAACTTTGCCATTGCCCGTGCGGAGGACGATCAGTTGCTGGGCACCATCGGCCTGCAACGTTTCCAACCCGGAAGCGCCGAGATTGGGATCAATATGGGACCGGAATCCCGCGGCAGTGGCGCCGCGGAACGGGCGGCCCGCCTGCTGACTGGATATGCGTTCGACCAGCTGAATCTGCAGTATCTGTACTGGCGGGCCGGTGTCTCCAACTGGGCCAGCCGGAAATTGGCCTGGAAGCTCGGCTTCCGGCACGAGGCCACGATCCGCGGCTGTTTCGTCCAGCGCGGTGTTCCCACCGACGCGTGGATTCTGACGCTGGCGGCCGGCGATCCCGGAAACCCCTGCGAGCCGTGGACGGGGCCTGAACCGCTTTCAACCCCGGACCGGCCGTGAGAGTATGGCTTCACCCAGTACTGTCCTTGAGGTGAGGTGTTGAACATGTCCCAGCCCGGCCCGGACTCCTCCAACGGTCCAGCCAACGAGCAGGTGGGAATGCCGGCTGGAGACGAGGTCAGGAACGCTGCTGGTGCCCAGGGCGCAAAGCCCGATGGAACCCATGGCAAACACACTGTGCCGGAAACGGCTCCGACCACGAAAATCGGGTCCGGTCAGTCCAATACAAGCTCAGTGTCGCCCCGGCCGGCCGACGGCGCAGCCACCAAACCGATACGCACAGCTGCTGCCACGGGTGGAAAACGCGACGCGCCCGAAAAGCGGGATGCCCGGGGCAAAACCGGAGCCGATGGGAAGGCAGCGGAGAAAGACGATGAGAACCGCGGCGACTGGAAACTTTTCCGTGCCGCCGTAGCGCTGGTGGGGCTGCTGCTGTTGGGCTTCGGCGTTTTCCAGGTCCTGTTGGGAACAGCGGGGTTGCCCGGGCCGGCGTCGGAAACCACACCTACTTTGGAAAGCAACTACCGGTACTTTGCCGCGCTGCTGGTGGGAGTCGGAGCCGCATTCCTGACCATCGCGGTGAAATTCGAATGGGCAAATGTCCTCTGGTTTGTCTGCGCCATGGTTTTTATTGGCGGTATCGCCCGCGTAATTTCCTGGGCCCTTTCCGGAACTCCCCACGTCATCATGATCGTGCTGATGGTCCTCGAACTTGTGGTCCCGCCCGTGCTGGTGGTCTGGCACCGCTGGCTGGTCAAAACGGCGGAGCTCAAGCGGACTTATTCCCACCAGCAGGGAACCGCGCAGGACATGGGTTAAATTATCTCCGGCACAATCAGCCATAATGTTAATGGCCCGGTCCGGGCCACAGCATTGCAGCGCTCGCGAGGAGATACGTGTACTACTGGAAAGACCTGGCCGAGGTTCCCAGCGGCTTCGGTCCCTCGGTGGTCACCATTGGAAACTTCGACGGCGTGCACCGGGGACACCAGCAGGTTCTCTCGCAACTGATCACCGCGGCGAGGGAGGACGGATGTTCCGCCGTGGCCGTTACTTTCGAGCCGCATCCGGCCAAAGTGCACCGGCCGGAAAGCGCGCCGGAGCAGATCATGGGTCTCGAGGACAGGCTGGACACGCTCGAAGCGACGGGGCTGGATGGTGTCCTGGTGATGCACTACAGCCTCGAGCTGGCAGCAAACACTCCGGAGGAGTTCGTCCGGAAAGTCTTCGTCGACACCCTCGGCGCTTCCAAAGTGTTCGTCGGCCATGATGTCCGCTTCGGCAAAGGCAACAGCGGGGACCTGGAAACCATGAAGCAACTGGGGGAGCAGTATGGTTTCAGCGTGGCCGTCATTAACGAATTCGGGTCGGATGTTCCCGGTCCGCAGATCGATTCCGCCGTAGCGAACGGCAGCAACGCCGTCGACCGCCGGTGTTCATCAACTTGGGTCCGTGAGCTGTTGAACGACGGCGATGTGCAGACCGCGGCGCAGGTCCTTGGCCGGCCGCACCGGGTCCGCGGCGAAGTAGTCCATGGAGCGTCGCGCGGCCGCGCGCTCGGTTTTCCCACCGCGAACCTTGCCCCTGCGGCGACCGGCTTCATTCCCGCCGATGGCATTTATGCAGGCTGGATGACAGACGCCGCAGGACGCCGGTGGCCGGCTGCGATTTCCGTAGGCTCGAACCCCACCTTCGAAGGGGTCTCCCGCCAGGTTGAGGCTCACGTCATCGACCGGCCGGAAGAGGCACCGGACGACTTCGACCTGTACGGCCAAATGGTGGTCGTCGAATTCATTGACCGGCTCCGCGGCATGGTGGCCTACAAGGGGCCGGAGGCGCTGGTCGATCAGATGCGCCTGGACGTGCGGCAGACCCGCGATGTGCTGAAGGCCGCAGGCTAGCGGCCCACTGCCAAATGGACGGCGTCGATCAGGGCGCCTTTGGGACTGCCCTTGGGGAGGAAGGCCACAGCTCCTGCGGCCGCCGACTGCGACAACCGCTCCTGTCCGGCGTCGACGCTGATCAGCACCACCTTAGCCCCGGGCAAAGCCGCGAGGATTTTCTCGGTCGCACTGATTCCGTCGAGCAACGGCATGTTGACATCCATGACGACGACGTCGGGCCGCAACCGAAGGGCGGCCGCGGCGGCCGCTTCACCATCGCCGGCCTCGGCCACCACCCGGAATTCACCGGTTTCTTCCAGCACGGAAACGATCCCCCACCTCATAACGGCGTGGTCGTCGACCACAAGGACGGTTATGAGGCCAGTGGAACGCTGGTGATAACGCATGTTCCCTCCCCGGTACTGGAGGTAATCTCCACCGTCCCACCTGCTTCAGCCACGGTGTCCCGCGCCAGTCGCAGTCCCAGATGTCCGTTTTGGATTTCCTGGGTGGAGTCGAAGCCGACTCCATTGTCGGCGACCCGCATTTCAGCGGTATGGTCTGCGACGCGCAGTTCGACCGACACCGACGTTGCCTCCGCATGCTTGGCCGTATTCACCAGCGTTTCCCGGGCCACCCGGTACAGCAGGACCTCGGTCGTCTTGTCGACTTGGAAGGACTCCGGCACGTCAAGGGAGACGTCCACACCTTGTTCACGCAAAGGATCGACCAGCCGGTTTAACGCCTTGGGAAGCCCCATCCGGTTCAAGTCGGCGGGGTACAGCTCGGTCAGCATGCCACGCAGCGTCCCGATATTTCCCTGCAGGATCGTTCGCGCCTGGACGATAGTGGGACGAACTGTGTCGGGACTGCGCGTTTCGACGGATTCGAGTGCGTAGCTCAACCCGGCGAGATCCTGGATGACCTCATCGTGGAGATCCCTGGCGATCCGCCTCCGCTCCAGGTCTGAAGCAGCGATCGACTGCCGCAGCAGCCGCCGTCGTACCAATTGATGGCCCTGGACCCGACGGGACAACCAGATAGCCAACGGGAGCTGGGCGGCCTGGAGCAGGACGAGCGCCAGCAGCACGCCCGGAACGAGCCGCAGGAACAGCGCCCCCTGCTCAGCCAGTGCCGCGTCGGCTGGATAATAAGCCTCAAAGATTAGCGGAACTCCGGCGGCCGACGTCGCCAAGGTGTAAACCTCCACGAGCTGGCCGGAATCCGACTCGAACCGGTTTTCCCCTTCGTCCGGTTCCTCGATGACGGCCGTGGTTGAGGCGCCATCGAAAAGTGCGGTGGCTCGGTCTGCCAGTTGCATCCGCTCTCCGATAAGCCGGTTCTCATCGGAATAGACGATGCGTCCTTCCTTGGTGACGATCTTCACCCGCATCAGATCGCCTTCACCGATCCGGGCATTCACTACGTCGTCCAAGCGTTCCTGAGCCTCCGGATCTCCAGACAGCAAGTCTTCATTGACGAATGGGGCGAGGGTGAAGTTGGCCATTCGTTGAGTGTTGGCGGCAATGTTCCCCAACGCGTGATCGAGGGCTTGAGCCCGGACCCACAACAGTGAAGGGATGAAAACCAGAATCATGGCCGTGAGACCGAGGATCAGGAAAATCGTGATTGTTTCATGGACGATGGATCTGTCGTTGGCCTGTTCGTCCTTCAACGGGTGCAAATCCGAACGGATCGCATCATCGCGTTCGTTCAGCGGCGCCGGGTCCACCGGCGCCAAAATGGTGCTCATGCGGCTTAGTTTGGAGTACAGACCTTGTGCCGACCTCGGGAATTTTCGGCGCCCCGGCCTGCCCTTATTTTCAGCCCTCATAGTCGCGGTGGATCAAGTGAAGACGGGAGGCGATGACGACCGCCTCAAGCTGGGAATGGGCTCCCAGCTTGGACAGAATGGTCTTCACATAGCCTCGGCAGGTCAGGGGAGACAGCCCGAGTTGCTTGGCTATCATACGCACGTCCTTGCCCTCACCCATGAGCTCCAGGACGACAGTCTCGCGGGGAGTCAGTTGCGGAACGCGCTCGGCTTCCTGATCCTGTTCCCGCCTGCGGGACGTCAGCCCGGCCACCAGCGAAGGATCGACGACCAGGCTTCCCGGACGGGCGTGCCGGAGGGTCTGGAGCATCGAGGCCAAGGAGCCGTCCTTGGGCAGAAAGCCACACGCACCGGCGCGGGCTGCGCGTTCGAAAACCTCAGGGGTGGCGTGGGCAGTCAACACGATGACGCGGGCCTGCGGGTTGTGTTCGAGAATGGCGGAGGTGGCGCTGAAGCCGTCGCCGTCCGGGAGCTGGACATCCATAACCACCAGATCGGGCTTCAGCTCCCGGCACATCCGAATGCCGTCCGTAGCGCTCGTGGCATGACCGATGCTGACAAGATCCGGTTCGCGGTCAAGGGCGGCAGTCAGAAGCTCAGCAAAGGTCAAGTGGTCGTCCACGACCAGTACCCTTGTACGCGCCACTGTATTGCCGCCGTCCATATCGCCCCCTAACGGAAATGGCCGCTATATGGGAGTATGCCGCAGAATGAGGTCCACGTACATGCTTTTGACGACAAATATGTAGTTATGTTGCTTGCCCTCGTCTCTCAGCCGGGTATTTGGGTTTGCATGACGAGTTGGGCTTGTTTGAGGAGGTTGGTCAGGACGCGGCTGGCGTCGCGTAGTGGTTCGTGGCTGGTTGTTGGTGCGGCCGCGGGGGCGGCTGCTGCCGGGGTGGCTGCGGGGGTGCCTGCGGGTTTGGTGGTGTGGCTGTCGGTGTTGGTGTGGGCGTGCAGGCACAGCAGGGCTGAGAGCAGGTCGGCGAGGCTGCCGTCGGCTTCGGCGGCGCCTTGGAGCAGTTCGTGGTGGATGCCCTGCAGTGCCGGTCCGGGGGTGCAGCCGAGTTCGTCGATGAACAGTTGGCGGCATTGTTCGTAGGCGTGCAGGGCGTCGGCGTGCCGGCCGGTG
>NZ_JBTNCY010000018.1:0-38675 GCF_054511255.1 Arthrobacter monumenti
CGCCTGCCCGCCTGCCCGCCTGCCCGCCTGCCCGCCTGCCCGCCTGCCCGCCTGCCCGCCTGCCCGCCTGCCCGCCTGCCCGCCTGCCCGCCTGCCCGCCTGCCCGCCTGCGAAGAGAATACCGGCTGCGAAGAGAATACCGGCTGCGGAATTGTCGGCAGGGGATGACAAAATAGCTGCGTGGCACTACATGACTCCCTTATTCCGTTACTGGGTTCCGGCCCCGAGCCGGAGCAACTCATGTCGGTGCACGAAATTCCAGCCCGCGATGCCGTAGTAGCCGGCTGGCCGGGGTGGGCTCACCCAGACATCGTGGCTGCTTATGCCGGCCTGGGGGTCCACGAACCATGGAAGCACCAAATCGAGGCAGCCGATCTGGCGCATCACGGAAGACACACCGTGGTCGCCACCGGAACCGCCTCAGGCAAATCCCTCGCCTACCAGTTGCCGGCGCTCGATGCCATCCACCGTGGTGAGCTCGAAGCCAGGGTCTCCCTCGCGCCAGCCGGAGCCGTTTCCCTCTACCTCTCGCCGACCAAGGCGCTGGCCGCCGACCAGCTTGCCGCAGTCCAGTCATTACAGCTGCCCACCGTCAGGGCGGCCACTTACGATGGCGACACCGAGACGGCCGAACGGCGGTGGATCCGGGACCATGCCAATTTCGTGCTGGCCAACCCCGACATGCTGCATTTCGGCATCCTGCCCAACCATGTCCGTTGGGCCAGGTTCTTCCGTCGGCTCGAATACGTCATCATTGACGAGGCCCACAGCTACCGCGGCGTCTTCGGGTCCCATGTTGCCAACCTCCTGCGCCGGTTGCGGCGGATCTGCTCGTACTACGGCGCCGATCCGGTGTTCATTGGCGCATCCGCCACCTCCTCGGATCCGCAAAAGTCCTTCGGCCGGCTGATCGGCGACGACGTCACGGCGGTCACCCAGGACACCTCCCCGCACGGATCCACCACGGTGGCCATGTGGGAACCGGTGCTGACCGAGTTGAAGGGGGAGAACGGAGCGCGCCAACGTAGATCCGTCATCGCCGAAACCTCGGATCTGCTGGCCAATCTGGTCAGTGCACAGGTCCGGACCATCGCCTTCATCAAGTCCCGGCGCGGAGCCGAAACCATTGCCACCATTGCCAAGCGGATGCTCGACGATGTCGACCCCAGCCTGCCGGGCCGAGTGGCCGCGTACCGTTCCGGCTATTTGCCGGAGGAACGGAGGTTGCTCGAACAGGCTTTGCGCAGCGGCGAGCTGCTCGGCGTCTCCAGCACCTCGGCGCTTGAGCTGGGTATCGATATTTCGGGTCTCGATGCTGTCCTGGTGGCCGGTTGGCCCGGCACACGTGCGTCCTTGTTCCAGCAGATCGGACGGGCAGGACGGGCAGGGCAGAGCGCCGTAGCGGCATTCGTTGCCAGCGACGATCCATTGGACACGTACCTCGTTCATCATCCGGAGGCGATCTTCGACCTTGACGTGGAGGCGACGGTTTTTGATCCGTCCAACCCCTACGTTCTCGGCCCGCATCTCTGTGCCGCTGCCGCTGAACTTCCCCTGACGCCGGCAGAGCTTGCCTTGTTCGGAACGACGGCGGGAACGGTCCTGGACAAGCTGGTCGCCGATGGATTCCTCCGCCGCCGGCCGGCGGGCTGGTTTTGGACCCACAGTCAGAGTGCAGCCGCCATGGTCAACCTCAGGGCTGACGGTGGCGGGCCTATCAACATTGTCGAATCCAGTACAGGCACCGTGCTCGGCACGATGGATTCGCCACAGTGCCAGTACCAGGCCCATACCGGCGCTGTGTATGTACATCAGGGTGCCTCCTATGTAGTGGAAGAGCTCAACGAGCAGGACCATTGCGCCGTCGTCCACCGGGCCAACCCCGACTACTACACGACGGCCCGGGACGTCACCCAGATCGAGGTCGTCGAATCGCTGATCAACACCCACTGGGGTGGCGTTGAAGTGCATTTCGGGGACGTAAAAGTGACGACCCAGGTCGTGTCCTTCCAGCGCAAGGCGCTGGTGTCGAACGAGATTCTCGGTGAGGAACCGCTGGATCTTAAGGCCAGGGATCTCTTTACCAAGGCCGTGTGGTTTGTTACTGATTCGTCCTCCTTGGCCGAAGGCGGCGTGGCCGAACCCGATATTCCAGGTTCGTTGCATGCCGCCGAGCACGCTGCCATCGGATTGCTTCCATTGGTGGCCTCCAGCGACCGTTGGGACATTGGCGGCGTGTCGACGGCTCTGCACGCCGATACCGAAAAACCCACGATCTTTGTCTATGACGGCCATCCCGGTGGTGCCGGGTTTGCCGAACGGGGGTTTGAAGCGGCGCAGGTGTGGCTGCAGGCGACCCGCGACGCCATTGCCGCGTGCGAATGCGATGCCGGTTGTCCCTCCTGCGTCCAATCACCCAAATGCGGTAACCGGAATAATCCGCTGGACAAGGATGGAGCGGTGAAGCTCCTCGATGTCCTGCTGACTTCGGCCCGGCCTCTCTAACAAACATCAGTCTTGCGGCGGCCCGGCACGCGACCGGCCGGTGGCTTCGCCCCAGGGCCGCGGCAAGTCGACGCTCGTCGTCACATCAACTATCACGCCACCGCCGACCACCCGACAGCTGTCCAGGTCGACATCATTACGGTCGGCCACCTCAGCCGCAACGTCACACGGTCGGCCGCTGGTCAATCCCCGTGCCGCGTCGGCCGCCGCAAGCGCGGCAAGATCCGCCGCGGATGCAGCCCGGCCGGCGCCAACAACCACCTGGCCGACGACCAGCACCGCCAGGGTCAGCGTAATCAGCACCAAGGCCAGGCCCGCTCCCATGACGGTTCCGGAACCTTCCTCCTTCCTATTGGTCACGGAGTCCACAGCGCGGCTCCTCGGGGTAACAACGTGCGCTGATCCAGATCGTCCCGGCATCGCCCGTAACCCCTGTTGGGGTAACCGGCAGCGAGGATGGCCCCGGGCTGTAGGGTGACCGCTGAGCCATAGCTTCGGCGACTATCGGCCACTGGACCAGGCCGGACAGTGGTCCCTCGACGTGGGCGCTCACCCGGACCCGGGACCAGTCGCCTTCGGTGGATACATCCACCTCGGCCGCCGGTCCGGCTATCCGCCGTGCGGTGGAGGCAGCGGCAGCCGCGGTTTCACCACGCGCGGCTGCCCTGGCCCCTGCCCATGCAGCTTCCTCCAATCGAAGCTGCGTCACTCCGATCACCACACAGACCAGCAGCAGCGCCAGAATTCCCGTCAACGCCGGAAGAGTGACGGCTAATTCTGCTGTGACCGACCCTCTCTCCGGCGTCCGGCGCCTGCTCATTCGCATCCTGATCTAGCCCAGCGTCAATGCCTGCTCGATGATGGTCATGAGAAACCCGCGCACCTCATCGCTGCGCAGGATCACTACCAGCAGACCGGCAAAACCCACCGCAGCCAACGTCGCGATAGCATATTCAGCTGTCGCCATGCCGGCCTCGGAATTCCGGAGCCTCGAACGCCAGCCAGCGCTGGGAGAACCGGAGGCGCCGGGGAACAGCTCGACGACGTTGTCCTGCACCCTGCGCTCACCACCCGTAGGGGCAGCCTCCGGGCAGCGTGGACCGGCGGTGGTAAATGTGCCCGGTTCCGGTTCGGCGCTGATCTGTTCGGCGGCCTGGCCTCCGTTGCCGCGGGCGAGTTGATACGCCCGCCCAGCACCCGCCGTCGTGGCAGTGGTACGGGCCTTGCGATATGACAATGACATGGTTTTCCTCCTGTGTTCGCCGCTGTAATCAACGGTTATTACAGCTTTGCGGCCCTGCCGCGGAGCCGAAAGGTACCGTTGGCTCTAAGTGGATAACGTGCCGGGCGGGACAACCTGTGGAGGATGCGTCGACGGTAGTCAGCCGAGCGTCGGCAACATGGCGAGCAGTACCGGCAGCACTCCGATACAGACGAAGGCCGGCAATGAGCACAGCCCCATGGGCAGCACAAGCCTCACACCCAGCGCTGCGGCCCGCTGTTCCGCTTCACGGTAGCTGCGGCGGCGCATCTGTTGAGCCTGGGCTGATAAGAGCGCGGATGAGGGCGCGCCGGTCGCCGCTGCAAAGCCGAGTCCTTCTTCCAGCTCTTTCAGTACGGCAGCCGATTCACTATTCGACGCCGCTGCCCACGATTGCTCCCAACCAGCGCCGAGCCGCATCGCCGACACGACGGTCGTCAACCCCCGGCCGGTCTGTTCACCCGTTATGGTACTGAGCACCGTCAGCGTCTGCTCAAGGGACGAACCTGCCTCCAGCATGGAACCGGCCAGTTCCAGCATGATTGGCGCCTGGAGGTCCGTGCGGCTGGACATTCCGCCAACGCCGGGTTGCTCTGTGCCGGCCGTTCCGGAGTCCGCGGCCGACCATCTTCCATCCTGAAGCTGTAGCAAAAGTACGGCTGCCGAGAGCAGCAGCACGATCAGGACCGCGGCTGTCATGGCGACGGCTCCCGCCGGCATCAGGACGGCCTCTCCGCTGCCGCCACCATCTTGTTGGACCACATCCTGCCCGCGGCCATCAGCGCTGTCCCGACTCCAAGCGCGGCCAGGCCAATAGGTGTGCCAACCAGCATCGCCAATGGATCGACGCCCATCAGCAGGCCCAGTCCGAGCCCGAAGAAGGGAAGCCAGCCCAACAGCTTAACCGTCGCCCGGGGACCTGCCAAAGCAGACTGCCTGGCCGCTTCGGCGTCCAACTCCGCTTCCAGCTGGACGGCGTACCGGCCGAGGAGTTTGGACAACGGCGCCCCGCTCAGCTCCGCGACATCCCAACAAGCGGCGAGATCGGTCCAGATTCTGCAGGTGGTCCGCTGCCGCATTCTCGCTCCTGCCCTTCCGGAAGGTCTTGCCGCGCCATGGTGCCGCAACACTTCGGCGACGCTATGTCCCAGAGCGGCAGCCCGGTCGGCCGCATAGAGGACGGCCAGAAGCTGATCGGGTCCCTCATCATTTCTCCGGGCGGATGCTGCTGGCGCAGATTCCCGGTTCTCCCGCTGCACATGAGACCGGGCTGCTTCCGCCCAGATGATCTGCGACGACCGTCCCGCCTCGAGCAGAGCTGCCAGCTGATGGACGAGCAGCGGCATCAGCCACGGATCCGGTGCATCCCGGCGGCTGGTCCCAGGCAGGATGTGGCCAACCATCTGCCGGATACGGGTCGCCGGCCGCGCCCGGGCGGCATGACCTGCTGCCAGGCGGCGCCGGCCTGCAGGCAGATCGTACAGTCCCGCTCCGCCCCGGACGCCCGGTCTCAGCAACAGCGAACTTCCGATAAACAAAATAAGAGACGTCAGCAGTGCGACCATCAGCAGTCCGCCTCACCAATCCGATCCCGCAGCGCTTCCCAGCCGACGTGCCGGATCAGCTGGGAATCCGGGCCCATCCGGGCGGCCGGACGGACCGAGACTGAGCCGTCATCCGTGTCTTCCAGAACCGCAATTTCGCTGACCTGCCTGCCGGTGCTGGAACGCTCTACGTGGATTATCACGTCCACAGCACTGACTGTCTGAAGCGCGACTGCATCCCGGCTCATCCCAGCCAGCGCTCCGAGTGCAGCCAACCTCGCGGGTACAGATCTGGCGGTGTTGGCGTGGATCGTGCCTCCCCCGCCGGAGTGGCCGGTGTTCATTGCGGCCAGCAGTTCGCGCACCTCTGCGCCTCTGCACTCGCCGACGATGAGCCGATCGGGACGCATCCGCAGTGCTTGCCGGACAAGTTCGGCCAGATCGACGACGCCTGTGCCCTCAAGGTTTCCGTGCCGGCTCTGCATTCCAACGACATGGCCATGGCGGGGATTCAGCTCCGCGGCATCCTCTATTAACACCAGCCGGTCTGCCGGGTCGCAGAGGCTGAGCAGTGAGGACAGTAGTGTCGTCTTGCCGGAACCGGTTGCGCCGCTGATGAGGAAGTTCGCCCTCACATCGACGAGTTGCTGCAGGAGCGCCGCCATCGGAACGCTCAAGGTGCCTGCTGCGATTAACTCGTCAAGAGTGAATACTTCTGACCGGCCGATCCGTACGGACAGCAACGTCCCGGCCGTCGAAATAGGTGGCAGAACAGCGTGAATGCGGTAGCCGCCCTCCAACCTCACATCCACGCACGGTGACCCATCATCGAGGCGCCTCCCGCCTGCCGCCACCAGCCGTGTCGCCAGCGCCCTAACCTGCGACTCGCTGTCGAAACGGACGTCGCTCTGCTCGGGGCCGGCTCCACAATCGACCCAGACCGAATCGGTTCCGTTGACGAAGATATCCGTCACCGCAGGGTCCTTAACCAAAGGCTGCAGCGGACCAAGTCCGCTGAGTTCAGCACGGATACGTTCCACCGCATCCAAGGTTCCAGCTGTACCGAGCAACTGCCCGCTCGACTGCACGGCTGCCGCAACCCTGGTTGAGGTCACGGGACCGGAATCCGCCATCACCGCCTTACGGACCGAGCTGACCAACTCGTCGTTCCTCAAAGATCCGCCCTGAACCGCCGGCGTCCCCGGTCCTCCGCCGGAACGGTTGCCCGCCCTATTGAAGGCCGGCTGCCGGGCCGGCTCCGAAGGGCCATCGCCATTCCAACCGCTCCCACGGTGCCGTCCGGTTGTTCCACGAGGCTGCCTCATGCTGCCGTCCGCCCCAGATCCTCGGGCAACACCTGCAACAGCGAATCCGTCAGGCGGCGCACACTCCGTCTGGTGCAGTAGCTCAGTAATTGACCGTTCTCGGAGGCCGCCCGGAGCCCACGTTCGGGCCTCCAATATGCCGTCAAAGGATAGCCCGCCGATTCCGACACCAAGTGGGCATCGGCACCGGCCAGCAGCGGCCCCCTGACGACCAGGGACAGCGGTTGATGACGGATACGTCTGCTGAGCAGCCGGGCGGCCGCCGCTGCCCTAACCCGTGCCGGGACCACCAACACCAGACTGTCGCAGTGCCGCTCCGCGGCCTCCAGGCCGGCTTCGCTTCTGCCCAGATCCACAACAGTCAGACTGTAGCCACGGCGGGCAGCTGCGAAGACTTCATTTCCAACCTCTCCTGGTACGACCGCCGAAGGAAATGCCGCCACGGCGGAATCTGCCTCACCATCCCCTGCCATCCGTTGACGGAAAGACAACAACGAGAATCCGCCGGTTTCCGGCAGGGAGCGCTGCAGCTGGGACGGGTTAATGCTGCCCCGGGCGGAGAACATATCCTCCCACCGGATCCCAGGCACATCTTCAGCACCTATCGCCATGTCGAGCCCGCCGCCCCACGGGTCAGCGTCGACCAACAGCGTTTGCCTGCCCGATGCGCCCGAGGCACAGGCCAGCCAGGCGGCAAGTGTCGAAGCTCCGGCGCCGCCGCAACCGCCCAGTACACCGACGATGTGGTTGGAGGCCGTCCCCGGAGTTTCAAGTTTGGCCAGGAACTCGGCAAGCCAGCCGGCTGCCTCCGGCAGAACCGCTACCCGTTCAGCTCCCAACGCCGCAGCCTGTTCCCAGAGCGCATCGCCCTCGCCCGCCAGCCCAATCAGCACCAGAGAGGCCCACCTGCCACCTTGGACTTCCGATATATCGCTCCCGACCAGGACCGTTCCTACAGCATCGGAATCACCCGCCAGCTCCCTGAAGCTGGCGGCGATACGCAAAGGTGTGGACGCCGCCGTCGCAATGCGGGAAATTTCCTCGCGAAGGAACTCCGAAGCGGTGACGAGTGCGACGCCGGGAACCTGTTGCTCAGGCAGCCACGCACGGTCGGCCTGGTTCGATGACATGTCGGACCGCCGGCGGGCGGAGCGCCGGGACGGACGTTGAATTGAATCTGGCATCTTTCAACCGTGCCGTTCCGAAGTGCCAACCGCGATCCCCCTTCCGCTCATTGTGGAGGTTATGACCTGAAAAGCAGTCTGTGGAGGACAAGACGCTGTCAGGAGCCCGGCTCCATCAAGGCAGAATGGAGGCATGTATCTCGTCCTCGGCACGTCCTCGAACACTGTGGGCAGTACCCCGGGCGGCGCGGATTCCGCGGCGGGAGCCGATACGTTCCTTTTGCCCGTGCACGATGACGGATCTCCCGCTGGTGAAGCCAGCCCTTTCCCGCGCAGCCAGCTTGCCGCCGTCGTCCGTCAACATGAAGCGGCACGGCCGCGGTGGGTGTTTGAACGCACCCAGGACTGGTACCCCGCGCTCCTGCGTGAGAGCACCGCCGTCGAACGCTGCCATGACCTTTCGCTCTCCGGTGCGATCCTGGCCCAGTCCGAATTCACCTCGGCCTCCGACTACGCCGCACGGAACCGGGCGAAACCACCGGAGTCCGAACCGGAGTTGCCGCGGGCAGTGCAGCCGGTGCCGGCGCCAGCCGACCAGTTCACGCTCTTCGATCAGCCGGCGGCTGCCGGTACTGCGGTGGAGGATCTGGCGGCTGAACTGGCTGGCCAGCTCGAAGCCATCCGGACCTCCAGCCACCGGGGGCGGACGCAGTTATTGATCGCGGCCGAGTCGGCAGGCGCGCTGATCGCCGCCGAGATGCAGCATGCCGGACTCCCGTGGCGGGTCGATATCCACGAACAGATCCTTACCGAGGCGCTCGGTCCGCGCCCGCCTGTGGATGCGCGGCCGCGGAAACTGGAGGAACTTGCCGTTCAACTGCGGCAGGCACTGAACGCCCCGTCCTTCAATCCGGATTCCCCGCAGGAGCTGATCCGGACTCTTCACCGTTCCGGAATTGAGGTTAAGAGCACCCGATCCTGGGAGCTGGAGCAGCACCAACATGCCGCAATCGGCCCGCTGCTGGAGTACAAGAAACTCTCCCGGCTGCTGGCGGCCAACGGCTGGAGTTGGCTGGACGCCTGGGTCCAGGATGGACGGTTCCGGCCGGAATACGTCGTCGGTGGCGTGGTGACCGGGCGCTGGGCTTCCCGCGGCGGCGGTGCGCTGCAGATACCGAAGGTGATCCGCGACGCTGCCCGCCCGGATGCGGGCCACCGGCTCGTGGTGGCCGATGCCGCGCAGCTGGAACCGCGGGTGCTGGCCGCGCTGGCGCAGGATTCGCAGCTCGCCAAGGCCGCCCAGGGGAAAGACCTCTACGCCGGAATCGCCGCACAGGGTTTCGGTGACCGGGCAACCGCGAAAATTGCCGTGCTGGGCGCGATGTACGGGGCGACGACGGGCGAATCCGGACGGTTGATGCCACAGCTGGCGAAGACCTATCCGCGGGCGGTCGGCTTCGTGGAGCAGGCTGCCCGGACCGGAGAGGCGGGCGGGACCGTCAGTTCCTTCCTCGGCCGCAGCAGCCCGCCGCCGTCGGAAAGTTGGCGACAGTCGCAGTCCACGGCCAGTGCCGAGGAGCAACGGCGCGCGGACACGCTCGCCCGCACCCGGGGCAGATTTACGCGGAACTTCGTGGTGCAATCGACGGCGGCAGAGTGGGCGATGTGCTGGCTGGCGGAATTACGACGGCGGCTGCGGGCTTCCGCCGCTGAGGCCGGTGGAACCCCGGCCGGGCAGCTGGTGTTTTTCCTGCATGACGAGGTGGTCGTGCACTCCCCGGCCGACCGGGCGGAAGAAGCAGCCGGATACGTGTCCGAGGCTGCCGAGGCAGCGACGAAGTTAATGTTCGGCGAAATCCCTATCGATTTCGCTGTCCAGACCCTGATCGTCGATTCCTATGCCGACGCTAAATAGGGGTCTGCAGCGGCGGTGGGCACCGCTACGCGCCGGGGACCGGCCAGCCTTCGTAGGAACCTTATAAAGGCGCCGGGATCTCCAGTGTCTCGTCCCACGGAAGAGTCCAGCCGAGCTGCTCAAACAACTGACTCAGCACCATCGCGGTGAAACCCCAGACCACCAGATTGTTCACGGTGAAGGACGGGCTGCGGAAAGTTTGCGAGTTCCGGGTGACAGTCGCGGTGCGGCGGTTTGCAGGAGCGAGCAAGTCCTGGACCGGAACCCGGAAGACCTGCGCGGATTCGCCATAGTCAACGACGTCGACGGGTGACGGCGATGCCCACCACGCGAGCACGGGGGTCACCAGGAAGTTACTGACCGGCAGACCGACCTCGTGCAAAGTCCCCAGAATTTCGACGCCGGCAGGGTCCAGTCCAGTCTCCTCGACCGCTTCACGCAGCGCCGCCGCCTCCGGGCCGATATCCGACGCATCGATGCCGCCGCCGGGGAAGGAGACCTGGCCTGGATGATCCTCCAGGCCGCCGGCGCGTTCAACCAGCAGGACATCCAGATCGTCCGGGATTCGGTCTGCCCGGTTGGAAGCCGCGTGGGCAGGGATGTCGTCCAGCACGCCAAAAAGTATCAGTACGGCCGCTGGACGTGCTGTTTCGGGATCAAGCTGCATGCGCCGCCACGACTGATCGATGTGTGGCAGTTCGCCGTGCCGTGCGGTTCTAGCGAGCGCGACGAGATCGTCGTGCGCGCTGGCCATCCGCTCCTGGCCGTCGTCGCTCATGGAGCCAGGCTGTGTCCGGCGGCCCGCAACTGCGCACGGGTGTCGCCGGCACGCATCCGGGACAGCAGTTCTTCCCTGCCGGGTGCCAGTTCGTATTTGAGCAGCTTCCGGGCCTTTTCCGGGTCGGTCTCGCCTTCGCCGTAGGAAGGACAAAGGGTGGCGACCGCGCAGGCCCCGCACGCCGGTTTCTTGGCGTGGCAGACACGTCGCCCGTGGAAAATGACCCGGTGTGAAAGCATCGTCCATTCGCTGCGCTCGAAGAGGGCCGCGACGTCGGCTTCGACCTTGACAGGGTCCGCCGACTCGGTCCAGCCGAACCGGCGGGCCAGCCGGCCGAAGTGCGTATCCACCGAGATGCCGGGAATACCGAAGGCGTTGCCGAGCACCACGTTGGCGGTTTTGCGTCCGACGCCGGCGAGGGTCACCAGGTCCTCGACCCGGGAGGGCACCTCGCCGTCGTATTCATCCACGATCCTGGTGGCCAGCGCAATCAGGTTCGCCGACTTGGCCCGGTAGAACCCGGTGGCCCGGATCATGTCCTGCAGTTCCGCTTCGTTGGCCTGGGCCAACGCCGTGGCGTCCGGATATTTTTCGAACAGCGCCGGGGTGGTCATATTGACCCGCACGTCGGTTGTCTGCGCCGACAGCACCGTCGCGACCACCAGCTCGTAGGCATTCCCGAAGTCCAGCTCCGCCACAGAATATGGGTATTGCTCCGCCAGTTCCCGGTTGATTTTCCGTGCCCTGCGTTTAAGCGCGAGCGGTGATTCGACGGCTTTAGGCCGCTTCCGGGGACGCACGGCGGGCATCGTCAGGCCCGTTCGATATTGGACAGATCGCGGAGCACGCCAACCCTGCCATCGGTGTTTTGCACCAGGAATTCGTCCCCGCGGTCCTGCAGGGCAAGCACCCAGGCGCCTGGTTCGATCGCAAATACCGGCGTTCCGGTCTGCTCGTCGACGATCTCGCGCGTCTGGCCGACTGCGAACCAGAAGGCGTCGTAGGTTTCTTCCTCCTCGTAGTCCTCGTCATCGGTGCCGGAATGCGATTCCCGGGTGGCTCCGAAGGACTGCGGGGCATGGTGCTGCTCCTGATTCCAAGGCTCGTCGTCGCGGCTGTCCTGTCCGACGTCGTAGCGGTCGTCATGTCCGGCGTCCTGTGCCGTAGGGTCCCAGGCATCGCTGCGCGGCTCGTTGTGTCCGACGGCGGGGAACGCGGCCGTTCCGGTGGAGGGCCACTCGTCACGGCCTGCATCCCCGTATGTGTCGGTACCGCCATCCCCGTACGCGCCCGTGCCGCTGTAATCGTAGTCTTCATCCCGGCCACCGGCGTGCTGCTCCCGGTTGCCGACGGAACCTGCACCAAATACTCCCCGGCGGACCCCGTCCTGTTCCTCGGCTGCGGGCTGCTTCGACTGCTTCTCCGGCTTGGCGGGTTTGGCGGGCTTGGCGGGCTTAGCGGGCTTAGCCGGTTTGGGTTCGGGCTGCACGGCTTCGCGGGCCATCACATGCGCAGAGGCTTCCGTCCGGCCGGCGAATTCCGGCTTGAAGAAGAACAGATGGGGACTCAAGGTCGTCGACGCCACCAGGCCGAGAGCGCCGATGAATGCCAGCAGCGGCGCGATGCCGAAGGCGCCGACGGTGACTATGAAGAAGTAAGCGGCCGCGAAAAGCGCAACCACGGAACCGAACTGGTCCACGGACAAGGACCCGATACGCATCCTCGTTCCCGGCGAGAGCCGGCGTGCCGCAAACAGCACGGCCACGATGAGTGGAAGCAGGATGCCCAGGCCCAGGAAGAACAACGACGTCGAATTCCACAGATTGCTGTAAAAACCGGGAGCGATGCCGACCGGGACGAGGCTTCCGATGAACATCAAGGCCACCGAACCGAGAACGACAACATCGCGGAGCGTGAACGGGCCGAGATATGCCTGTGGACGTGTGCCGCCGCCGGACACAGCCTCCCGGGACCCCGCCGTCGAGGACTCAACCTCCGTGGATCCTGCCTCCGAAGATGCAGTCTCTGGCGCCTCAGCCTCCGGAGCGCGTTCTGATGCCTTATCAGCATCCCCGGTCTGCTCAACTTGATTATCAGTCACCTTGGTCTCCTTTGTTACCGCCGAGTCGCCTGCGGCAGTCCCAGCCAGCGCGGTGCTTCTGTGTACGTCTGGTTTGTACTCTGCGCACCCATAATGGTGCCTGTTCTGCTCAACGTCCAGCCTAGTAAACCGTACGGTGCATCTCTAGCTGGAAAGTTCTGTGTCGCCCATGGGTTCATGTGTTGTTCGCCGCAGAAATGACACCGCTTATTGCCGTCCACCATGTGACGGGGCACACGCACAGCCGTTGTGGGGATAGTCTGGAAAGTAGTGAACCGGGCCACGAAGCCGCGGGCCGGTACTTGGTAATGGATCCGATCCTTGAAGAGGTTAAAGATGTCTCAAGACAACGCAACGTCGGCACAGTCAGGGCAGTCACAAGGAGATGCGCTGGAGAACCTGCTGCACGAGGGCCGCCAGTTTCCGCCCAGTGACGATTTCGCCGCCAATGCGGTAGCCAAACCATCGGTCTATGACGAGGCCAAGTCCGAGGGAACCGAATTCTGGGCACGCCAGGCACGCGAGCTGCTGAGCTGGGAACAGGATTTCAGCCAGACGCTCGATTGGTCCGAGGCGCCATTCGCGAAATGGTTCGTCGGCGGCAAGGTCAATGCGGCCTACAACGCACTGGACCGCCATGTGGAGGCAGGCAATGGTTCCAGGGTGGCAATAAACTTCGAAGGTGAACCAGGCGATGTCCGCAGGATCACCTACGCCGAGCTGACCGACCAGGTCAAGCAAGCGGCCAACACGATGGAATCTCTCGGGGTCAAGAAGGGCGACCGGGTTGCGATCTACCTTCCGATGATTCCGGAAGCCGTTGTTTCCATGCTGGCGTGCGCCCGCATCGGCGCCGTGCACTCGGTGGTCTTCGGCGGCTTCTCCTCGGACGCGCTGCGCAACCGGATCGACGACGCCGAAGCGAAGCTGGTCATCACCGCCGACGGCACCTACCGCCGCGGCAAGCCGAGTCCGCTCAAGAACGCCGTTGACGACGCGCTGGCCGACGGGAAGTCGACGGTCGAGCACGTCCTGGTCGTCAAGCGCAATGAGGAAACGGTGGAATGGACCGAGGGCCGGGACCTGTGGTGGGACAAAACCGTCGGCACAGCAAGCAAGGACCACACCGCCGTCGGACATGATTCCGAGCACCCGCTGTACATTCTCTATACCTCCGGCACTACGGGTAAACCGAAGGGCATCCTGCACACCACCGGCGGCTACCTGACCCAGTGCGCCTATACGCACAAGAATGTCTTCGACCTGAAGCCGGAGAAGGACGTTTACTGGTGTGCGGCCGACATCGGCTGGGTCACCGGGCACAGCTACATCACCTACGGGCCGCTCCTGAACGGCGCCAGCGTCGTGATGTATGAAGGAACGCCGGATACCCCGCATCAGGGCCGCTGGTGGGAGATCGTGGAGAAGTACAAGGTTTCCATCCTTTACGCTGCTCCGACGGCAATCCGCACCATGATGAAGTGGGGCGAGGACATCCCGGCGAAGTACAACCTCTCGTCGCTGCGCGTTCTCGGATCCGTCGGTGAGCCGATCAACCCCGAGGCCTGGATGTGGTACCGCCGGGTGATTGGTTCGGACGCCACGCCCATTGTGGATACGTGGTGGCAGACCGAAACCGGCGCCATCATGATCTCCCCGCTTCCCGGCATCACGGCCGCCAAGCCCGGCTCGGCGCAGGTCGCGCTGCCCGGTATTAATGTCGACGTCGTTGACGAGTCAGGTGAGTCGGTCCCCAACGGTTCCGGCGGCTACCTGGTGGTGCGCGAACCCTGGCCGTCAATGCTGCGCGGTATCTGGGGCGACCCGGAGCGCTACAAGGAAACGTACTGGTCCCGTTTCAAGGACATGTACTTCGCGGGCGACGGCGCCAAGCGGGACGAGGATGGCGACATCTGGTTACTCGGGCGTGTCGATGACGTGATGAACGTGTCGGGCCACCGCCTCTCCACTACGGAAATCGAGTCGGCACTCGTCTCGCACCCGTCCGTGGCCGAGTCCGCCGTCGTCGGTGCCACCGACGAAACCACCGGCCAGGCCGTCGTCGCCTTCGTCATCCTGCGGGGCGAAGCCGCCGAGAAGGTCGCTGCACAGGGCGAAGATGCTGACACCTCGGACATTGTCGCCGAGCTGCGGAACCACGTCGGCAGGGAAATTGGTCCGATCGCCAAGCCGAGGCAAATCCTGGTCGTATCCGAGCTGCCGAAAACCCGCTCGGGCAAAATCATGCGCCGACTGCTCAAGGACGTGGCCGAAAACCGCGAGGTGGGCGACGTCTCGACCCTGGCGGACAGCAATGTCATGAACCAGATTACGCAGGGCCTCAAGAAATAGCTCAACAACCGCGGCCGACGACGATGTGGGCCGGCCGCGGCCTGGCCCTGCACCAGTACGGCCCGACCCCGCGCCGCGGCGGAATTCCATCGGTGGACGAGTCCCACCGTCACGAATCCGCCAACCCGGCGCGGGGTTTGGCATAGTTGGACCATGACTGCCTCCCCCAACAACACCGCCCGCACAGTCCTGGTTCTCAACGGCCCCAATCTGAACCTGCTCGGAACCCGCGAACCGGCTGTTTACGGCACCGCCACCCTGGCCGACGTCGAACAGTTGGCTACGGAAACGGCACAGCGCCACGGTCTCTCGGTGCAGTGCCTGCAGAGCAACCACGAGGGTGTCCTGATCGACGCCATCCACGACGCACGGGGAACAGCGGCAGCCATCCTGATCAATCCGGGCGCCTACAGCCACACGTCGGTGGCCATCCGTGACGCGCTCTCAGGAGTGGAGCTTCCGGTGGCAGAGGTGCATCTGAGCAATATCCACCGGCGCGAAGAATTCCGCCACCACTCCTACGTTTCCGGGGTGGCCGACGTCGTCATCGCCGGCGCCGGGCCACAGGGCTACGCGCTGGCGCTCGACTGGCTGGCCGCCAAACTCGTCCCGCCAGCGGTCCAGGGCTGAGCCGCAGTGGTGAGCGCGTCCAGCGACCCTGCGGCTATGAGAACAGGCCAGTCTGCAGGCGGCGCTCCGCCTGGAACGGCCGCGATCTACCGGAATTTCGGGCTGATGGAGGCTCCGGGATCCTCCGCATGCTATATCGACTGGACGCTGGGAATCAGCGAAGACCCGGAGGTGCTCGAGCTCATCGACTCGCTCCCGGGAAACAAACGCCAACCGAATCTGGTGCTCGCGGCAGCGCGGTTGGTTGGCGCCCAGATCGGCCCTTATGGCGGGTTCCGCAGTCTCCTCCTGCAGCGTTGGAACAGCATCCGGGATATCGCGCTTGCCCGGAGTACGCAGACCAACGAGGCGGGCCGCTGCGCGACGCTGCTGCCCGTTCTCGCCTCCATTGCCGAGGCCGAGGATAAACCGCTCGCACTGATTGAAGCGGGAGCCTCCGCAGGGTTATGCCTGTTCCCGGACAAGTTCAGCTACCAGTACGACGGCGGCCCCCGGCTGGATCCGGCGGGCGGGCCTGGAGCTGCGGTACTGGAATGTACGACGACGGGAAACGTTCCGGTTCCGCGCGCCGTCCCGGAGGTTGGCTGGCGTTCGGGGGTGGACCTTAATCCGCTGGACGTTACCAATCCGGACGACACAGCCTGGCTGGAGGCCCTGGTGTGGCCGGAGCAGGAATTCCGCCGCAGGCGCCTGCGCGCTGCACTGGAGGTGGCCAGCCTCGATCCGCCGCGGCTGATCCCCGGGGACGTGAACGAGCACATCGAGGCTTTGGTCCATAGCGCCCCGGAGGATTGCGCCGTCGTCGTCTTCCACTCAGCTGTGCTGCCCTATATGCCTCAGCACTCGCGCGAGCAGTTCGTCGAAACCATGCACCGGCTCCCCTGCCACTGGATCTCCAATGAGGGAGCCGGCGTCCTGCCCCAAAACGAAGCCGGCGGCGTCCTGCCGGAGGTTTCCGAACGGTTGGCGGATCTCAAGACTGAGGCGAAAGGCCGCTTCATCCTGGCGCTGGACGGTCAGCCGTTGGCCCTGACAGGTCCGCATGGGCAAAGCCTGCATTGGCTGGGCTGACGGCTCTTTTACCCACAGCTGCCGTGCGGATTCGCAGCTACTTACGCGTACATTGCCCGGACGAAACGGTTTCGGTCAGGCCGGCCGCGGACTCGGCCACCGGCCGGAGCTCGGTCAAGGTCAACGCGTAGCCAACCGGGATGTCGGCCGTCGACTTGGCGAAGACCACTCCAACCACGTTGCCCTGCCTGTCGAGCAGCGGACCACCGGAGTTGCCCTGCTCGACGTTTGCCGCCAGCTGGTACAGCTCCAGTGGTGTCGGGTCCGCGCCGTAGATGTTCTGCACCAGTACCGTCGACACACTTTGCACCGTTGCGGGTTGGGTCACCAGCGGACCACCGGATGGGTAGCCCGCGAAGGCGGCAAAGTCGCCCTCACTCAGGTTTGTTCCGAGTGGCAACGGCGCCGCCGCAAGTCCGTCAACAGCCAGTACCGCCAGATCGCGGACCGGGTCGAAATGGACAACGCGGGCGGGCAGTACTCCGCCATCGGGCACCTGCACCACGGGTTGGCGGACACCGGCCACCACGTGGGCGTTGGTGATGACCCTTTCCGGAGCCACCACAAAGCCGGAACCCGTCTGGTTCTGGCCGCATTGGAATGCGGTGCCGGAAATCTTCAGTACCGATTGGGACGCCTGGTTCAGGGCCGGTGTGTTTGTGCTGGCATCCGGAACCGGGGCCGGTTCCGCCGGACGCAGGCTCTCGACGATCTGCGGAATCCCGTCCTGGACGGCAATGGAGCGCAGTTGCGCCATTCCACTTTTCACCGGCTGCGGCGTGTACCGGTCGATGGTGCTGATGACTGTCGAGGATGAGAGCTGCTGGGAGATCAGCGGGGCACCCAGGGCGCCGATACTGAAGGCCAGCATCGACATCACCAGGACGGCCACGACCACATTCACGATGCCGCCCAGGAGCCGGTCGACCACCCGCAGGGGCGGGAAATCGAGCCAGCGGCGTACCGTGTGGCCGAGGGCGCTGCCCAGCGCATTGCCGACAATGATCAACACCACAGCCACCGCAATGGTCGCCGTCAACCGCCAGCCCTCGTCCGGAACCCATCCGCTGACCAGTGGAATCGCGAGGAATGCAGCCACCGCACCTGCGGCAAAGCCGATAATGCCGCCAAGGCTCACCACAAAGCCGACCCGCAACCCGTACACCAGGTAGGAGATTAAAATCAGGACGAGGATAACGTCCAGGATGGTGAACCCGGGCAAGGACTAATCTCCAGACAGTAGGAAAAGCAACGGCGAAGTGTTGGCTTGATTGTATTCTCCGACGCTGACAGTTTTTCCAACGTCCACGGCAGGCACATGGTTCCGGACCCGTCAGGCAGCGAAATGTTGACGTGGGCGCCCGGAATCGACACGATTACAGGGACGTGTTCCGTGTGGGAAGTGCCACTCAGGACGGATATACGGCAGACTGGCGGTAGAGCCATCACACTGACACAGGAGATTTCATGGATATCGAGGTACTGCGCCGGGCACCGTTGTTCGCTTCCCTAAGCGACGACGTGTTTGCCGCCCTGACGGATGAACTGAGCGAAGTCGACCTTTCGCGCGGAGCATCGGTCTTCCGCGAAGGCGACCAGGGCGACCAGCTGTATTTCATCGTTTCAGGCAAGATCAAGGTCGGCCGCACGGCCCCGGACGGACGTGAAAACCTCATCGCCATCCTGGGTCCGGGCGAGCTGTTCGGTGAAATGGCGCTCTTCGATCCGAGTCCCCGCAACGCGACCGCCACCGCCGTCTCCGAGACACGCCTGGCCGGCCTCAAGAACGAGAACCTGCGGACCGTACTGGAGTCCCGCCCGGAAGTGTCGGCCCAGCTGCTTCAGGCCCTGGCCCGCCGCCTGCGCCGGACCAACGAGTCACTGGCCGACCTGGTCTTCTCCGACGTGCCGGGCCGCGTGGCCAAGGCACTGCTGGACCTCGCCGACCGGTTTGGCCGTCCCGCTACCGACGGAATCCTCGTGGCGCACGAGTTGACCCAGGAAGAGCTGGCGCAACTGGTGGGCGCCTCCCGCGAGACGGTGAACAAGGCGCTGGCCGAGTTCGTCCAGCGGGGCTGGCTGCGGCTTGAGGCACGCGCCGTCGTCATTCTCGACATCCAGCGCCTGCGGCAGCGTTCCCGCTAACGTTCCCTTGCAGGAGCGCCCTCGGCCATTGCCGACGGCATATCGACTTCGAGCATAAACGCCCCGTCCCGCACCACCAGCTCCGGCTGGTACAGCCGGATGGGGCGTTTGTGCGAGAGGTACGCGATGCATCCCCGTGCCTTCGCCATTTTTTCCAGAATCACCTCGGTCGCTGGCACTGTCAGTTCGGAAAGAGTCAGTCCCCTGGTGTTTTCGACGTCGACGGCGTCGCCCAGCGTCGTTTCAGCCCGCTCGGCAATGACCTGCGATGCCGGCATCCACTGCCCCCAGACACCCTTGCTTGAGAGCACGGACGTTGTCTGGTTCACCGGCACCACGGCCGTGAAGTAGTGCGTGTCGAACCGCCGGTGCGCGAAGGAAGGGGTCAGCCAATGCGCCACCGGCTTGATCAGATCGGTTCGCAGTGACAGCCCCCGGCGCCGCATGATCCCGGCGAAAGACTGCTCCTGGCTGGCAACGGCTTCACGGTCCCGCATCCAGTCATCGCCGCGGGTTTCCTCCACCAGGGTTCCGGCATCGTGTCCGGCGAGCAGGACGCCGCTCTCTTCAAAGGTCTCCCGGATCGCGGCCACCACATACCGGCGGGCAAGCTGTGGATCGTCGAGGCCCATCATCTGCGCCCACTTGGCGGGTGCCGGTCCAAGCCAGCCCACGGCGTCGTCATCCCCCGGTTCCACGCTGCCACCGGGGAACCCGATAGTGCCGAGCGGTGAACTTCCCCGCCGGTAGCTCAGATAGGTTTCAAGACCCTGCGCACTGTCGCGCAGCAGGGCCACCGAAGCGGCCAGCCGGGGTTTACGCGGTGTGCGTTCGCCCTGTTCCGTCCAACTTTGTGCCGCCCCGTACTGATCCGGGGCGAGCGGGAAACAGCGTTTAGTCGTACTCGGCAATCAATTCCACCTCGACTGGCGCATCCATGGGCAGCACGGCTACGCCGACCGCCGATCGTGCGTGGACGCCTGCATCCCCCAGCACCTCACCGAGAAGCTCGGAGGCACCGTTAATAACGGCCGGCTGGCCGGTGAACCCGGGATCGGAGGAGACAAATCCCACAACCTTGACGACCCGCCGCAGCCGGTCCAGGTCTCCAATCTGCGTTTTAACCGCGGCAAGGGCGTTCACCGCGCACGTTGCGGCAAGCTTTTTGGCGGTTTCCGGGTCGACCTCGGCGCCGACTTTGCCGGTGGCGGGAAGTTCGCCTTTGACGAACGGCAATTGGCCGGATGTATACACATAGTTCCCGCTCACCACCGCCGGGACGTAGGCGGCCACGGGGGCTGGCACCTCCGGTAAAGAGATACCCATATCCAGCAGCCGGCGTTCGACGGCGGAGGTTACCTCGGCAGCGCTGCTTCCCTGTGATACCGGCAATCCGGCGTCGGGATTTGAAGGCGTCATGTCAGCCTTTCTCCCTCTTCATATAGGCAACCAAATTGCTTCCTTCCGGACCGGGAACGACCTGGACGAGCTCCCAGCCGTCCTCCCCCCATTGGTCCAGAATCTGCTTAGTTGCATGCACGATTAGCGGTACTGTTGCGTACTCCCATGTAGCCATGAGCTAAACACTATCTGAGGCTTGTAAAGTGGTACACATGGCAGCGCGTAAATCTCCCGTTTTTGAGACAGCTTCCACACTAGGACGGATCCTCGGTTTTCTGGGGATCAGTGCTTTGTGTGGGGTGCTGGCGGCTGGCCTCCTGGTCCCGATGGCAGCAGCCACCGGAGTCACCGCGAGCCAGTCCCTCGAGTTCTTCGACGAGTTACCCACCGAATTGGAGGTGGGTCCGCTCGCCGAGCCCTCGCGGGTGTTGGCCAAGGATGGAACACAGATCGCGAGCATCTACGCGGAGAACCGCAAGCCGGTGAAACTCGGTGAAGTGGCAGATGTGATGGAAGAAGCCATCATCGCCATCGAAGATTCCCGCTTCTACGAACACGGTGGCGTGGACGTCCAGGGCATCGCGCGCGCCGCGGCCAACAACATCATGAGTGGTGCACGCCAGGGCGCCTCCACCATCACGCAGCAGTATGTGAATAACGTCTTGAACAATGCCATCATGGCGTCCGAGAAAGACGAAGAACTGCTCATCGGGGACAACAAGGACCTCGGCGACAAGATGCGTGAAGCCAAGCTCGCCATCGCCGTCGAGAAGCGCTTCAGCAAAAAGGAAATCCTCACCGGATACCTCAACATCGTCTTCTTCAACTCCAACGCCTACGGAATTGAAGCAGCCGCGCAGTACTTCTACGGCATTCCCGCCTCCGACCTGAACCTGCAGCAGTCCGCCATGCTGGCCGGCATGGTCCGCGGACCGAGCCTCTATGACCCGACGGCCAACCCGGAAATCGCGAAGCAGCGGCGCAACGTGGTGCTCAGCGCGATGCTCCGGCAGGGGAAAATCACCGAAGAAGAGCACCAGCAGGCCACCACCGCGGACCTGGGACTCAATGTAACCCCGGTCAGCAGCGGCTGCGTTGCCGCGAATATGGCGCCGTACTTCTGCGATTACGTGCAACACGCCTTCATCTCGCACGGCGCTCCGCCGCCTCCCACCCAGGACCTGATCGAAAGCGATCCTCAAAAGGCCGAGCAAATGCAGGTAGCGCGGCAGAACTACTTCAACGACCGCGAAAAGCTGCTGCTCCGCGGCGGCCTGACCATCCAGACGACGCTCGATCCCCGTCTGCAGAAGGTTGCCCAGGCCGAGGTCAACGACACCGCCCCGCTCGGACAGAACCCGGACAAGATCGGCGCCTCGATGGTCTCGGTGGAGCCGGGGACCGGCAAGATCCTGTCCATGGCGCAGAACACCAAGCTGGTGGCACCCGAGGGCCAGTGGAGCAACGCCTATAACTTCAATGTCGACGCCGACATGGGTGGCACCGGCGGTTACCAGGTGGGCTCGACCTACAAGCCCTACACCCTGGCTGCCTGGCTTGCGGATGACCGCTCCCTGGGCGACGTCGTCGACGCCTCACAACGGATCTACGAACGCGACTTCCCATGGAAGGCCGGCAAGTGTGCTCCCAAGGATTATGAAGCGTTCGGTTATTACGATCCGAACGACCCGTTTGAGCCAACATCCGATCTGAATAACTTCTCCGACGGCTACTACAAGAAAATGTCCGTGCTGGACGGCATCGTCAAGTCCATCAACACGGCCACCATGGCCTCGGCATCCGAACTGGATCTGTGCTCCATCAGCGGGATCGCCAACGCGACCGGTCTGCACGATGGCCGGACCCAGGAGGACATCAGCAACCTGAAGATCTCTTCGCTGATTGGTGGCAGCAGCCAGTCCATCAGCCCGCTGTCCATGGCCGCATCCTTCGCGACCTTCTCATCGGGAGGCATCTACTGCCAGCCCTACGCCATCGTTTCGATCACCGACCGCAATGGGGAAAAGCTGAACATCCCGCAGCAGGACTGTGAACGCACGGTCAAGCAGGAAGTGGCCCAGGGCGTCAACTACGCTCTGGAGCAAGTGGTTGAACGCGGCTCCGGCTACTACCTCAACCCGGACGTTCCGGCCGCGCTGAAGACGGGAACGACCGACGATTCGGTCCAGACCTGGACAGTCGGTTACACCCGCGGCATCTCCACCGCCTCATGGGTCGGCAATCCCGACGAATACCGGTCCCTCGACGGACTGGAGTTCCTGGGAACAGGCAAGACCCACGAGTACGTTGACGGCGCAACCTATGCCGGCGAAGCATGGCAGGCCTATATGAAGCAGGTTGCTTCCCTCTACCCGACCGGAGAGTTCCCGAATCCTCCGAAGGACATGATCGAGCAACAGACCGAACAGGAAATTTCGCCGGACAGCGTGGATACGGACGATGCCAGCGCCTCGGCTGCAGCGCCCGCACCGACTCCTGCACCAGCGCCAGCACCTGCGCCGGCCCCCGCTCCAGCGCCGGCCCCCGCTCCAGCGCCGGCCCCCGCCCCGGCTCCAGCTCCTGCTCCGGCGCCGGCCCCCGCTCCGGCGCCCGAGCCTGAACCCGCGCCAGGCAACAGTGACTCCGGTGGCGAATCTGGTCAGGGGCCAGGCACCGGCCAGGGCCAAGGCGGCGGCGAGGCGACACGCCCCGAAGATCCGGACCAGTAGGATGACCGATATGGAAGAAGCTGGAAAGGGCGTTGCCCTCGGGACCGTGGCAGCAGCCGGGTTGGCCGGTATCGCCGGCCTCAGTGCGTTTTTTTACGCGTCCGTCATCGAACGGAACTGGTTTACGCTCCGCGAAGAGTCGGTCAACATCCTGGGTCCCGGGCAGGAGCCCCGGCGCATCCTCCATATCTCCGACATCCACATGGGTCCGAATCAAGGAGCGAAGACGAAGTGGCTGCAGGAACTGGCTGGCCTCAAGCCGGATCTCATCGTCAACACCGGTGACAACCTCGGCCACAAGAACGGTCTCGATCCGCTGCTTGAGGCGTTGAATCCCCTGCTGCAGTTCCGCGGGGTCTTTGTCCCCGGCTCCAATGATTACTACGCGCCCACGTTCAAGAACCCGGCCGCGTACCTGTTCCGCAACTCGAATGGGTCAAACAACAGGGCGCCTGCCTCGCTGCCCACCGAACGCATGCACCGGGCATTCGGACAGGCAGGATGGGTAAACCTGTCGAACCGTAACCAGTCGATGGTTTTCGACCGGATGCGGATGGACTTCAGCGGTGTGGATGACCCTCATCTGGGCCGCGACCAATACGTCGGCTTTCCGACCGGTTCTATTTCGCAGCAAGGCGCACCGCATGTCCGCATCGGAGTTGCCCATGCTCCGTATCAGCGCGTGCTCGACAACTTCACAGCCGGAGGCGCGCAGCTGATCCTGGCCGGCCACACTCACGGCGGACAGTTGCGGATTCCGGGCTACGGGGCCTTGGTCAGCAACTCAGATCTCCCGACGTGGCGCGCCCGCGGTCTGAGCCGCTGGTTCAATGGCACGCAGAGTTCGTGGCTGAATGTCTCTGCCGGAATCGGCACCTCACAGTACGCTCCGGTCCGGTTCGCCTGCCGCCCTGAAGCCGTACTGATCACGCTGAACCCGGCCTGAACGAACTGCGGCTGCGCCTTTCACCGTGGCGCGATCGGTGGTCCTCAACCACTGTGCTCTAGGATGGATTCCGGGTATCCAGCGACCACCACGAGCAGCGAAAAGATGAAATGCCGCAGCAGCAGACCTCTTTGACCGAATCCATCGGACGGCTCTACCCGCACGCCAAACCCATTCTTCCCCGGTTAATGTGGGGCTTGCTGTCCGCCTTGGGTGCCAGCATTGTCGCCCTGGCCATCCCTCAGGTACTGCGCGTTCTCGTCAACGAATCGCTCCGTGTCGATGGCGCCGGCGGCGCTGTCTGGGCCGCTGTCGCCGTCGTGCTTGGCCTGGGAGTTTTGGAAGCTGTCTTCATCGCACTGCGGCGGCAGTTTGTGATTGCGCCCGCCACCACGGTCGAGAACCAGATGCGGGTATCCCTCTACCGCCACGTGCAGAGCATGACCGTGGCGTTCCACGACCGGTGGGGTTCCGGCCAGCTTCTGTCCAGGGCAATGACTGATCTGAACCTGATGCGCCGGTGGCTGGCATTCGGCATGATCATGCTGGTCGTCGTCGCACTGACCATCCTGATTGGCATCGCGTTGATGCTGGTAACCAGCTGGATGCTCGGACTGATTTTCCTCGCCGCATCGATACCCATCGTGGTGTACGGCTTCCAGTTCCGGACGCACTATCGGGTTGTTTCCAGGCTGAGCCAGGACCAGGCCGGCGACCTCGCCACCACCGTCGAAGAGTCCGTGCATGGTATCCGCGTGTTGAAGGCTTTTGGGCGGGGACGCCACGCGTTGGACAGCTTCACCGAACAGGCCGAGGAATTGCGCGCCACTGAGATCCGGAAAGCACGGTCGCTCGCCACTGTCTCGCTGGTGGTCAGCATGATTCCCGAGCTGGCGCTCGGTCTGGCGCTCGTCGTTGGAGTGATTTCCGTGGCCAACGAACAGCTCAGCATCGGAGCCTTAGTGGCCTTCTTCGCGACGGCGGCAGTGGTGGCAGCGCCGGTGGAGAGCCTGGGACCGCTGATGGCGATGACCCTGACGGCCAAGACCGCGATCGACCGGCATTTCGAGGTGATGGACGAGACCAGCCGCATCACCGATCCGGAACATCCGCGGCCAGTCAAGCACCTGACAGGCGACGTCGAATTCGACAATGTGCATTTCAAATATCCGGACGCGCCGGCGGCCAGCATGGATCTACTCAATGGCGTAAACCTGCGATTAAGGGCCGGGGAGACCATGGCCCTGGTCGGCATTACCGGATCGGGCAAGAGCACGCTCTTGCAGCTGGTTCCCCGCCTCTATGACGTGACCGGCGGCGGCATCAAACTCGATGGCACCGACCTGCGCCAATTCAGCATCAAGGATATCCGCACGCAGGTCGCCGTCGCGTTCGAAGATACGACACTCTTTTCCTCCTCCGTCCGGGACAATATTCTGCTCGGCGCGGCTGAACAGACCGACGAAGCTTTGACGGAGGCCATCGACGTCGCGCAGGCCCACTTTGCCTATGACCTTCCGGACGGCGTGGATACCTTGATCGGGGAGGAAGGCCTGAGCCTGTCCGGCGGTCAGCGGCAGCGCATCGCGCTGGCCCGTGCCATCGCCGTAAAACCGAAGGTCCTTGTGCTCGACGACCCGTTGTCCGCCCTGGATGTCCGGACCGAGGAGCAGGTCGAGGAACGGATGCGTGACGTGCTCGCGGCAACCACAACGCTGGTCGTCGCCCACCGCTCCTCGACGGTGGCTTCGGCCGACCGGGTGGCCGTCCTGCAGCACGGCGCGATCACCGCCGTCGGGCCGCACGCGCAGTTGCTGGCCACCAACGAGCATTACCGCTACATCATCACCAGCCTCGAGGAAGAGGAAAGCAGCGGGCTTGATCCCGAGGAGGCGCTTTCGTGAGTGCGATTACCGGCGTCGAGGACGAAGACAACTTCAACCTCGGCAAGGCCCGCAGCAAGGAAGTACGGCAACGCTCGCTGCGGCTGCTGGGGTCGATGATCCGTCCGGTGCGGGTGAAGTTCATCCTCACCATCCTGCTGGTTGCCGCGTCCCAGGCCGCCCGGGTGGCAGGACCGGCCATCATCGCCTTCGGGATTGACCACGCGCTGCCGGCCCTGCGCCAGGGCGACAACGTTCCGCTCGTGCTCGCCGGCGCCGGTTATGCCCTGGCGGCCGTCGCCACCGGTGTGCTGACCGCCAGTTACATCAATGCGACCGCACGGATCAGCCAGACCATGCTGCTTGATCTGCGCCGCCGGGTGTTCCGCCATACCCAGCGGCTTAGTCTCGAGTTCCACGAAAAATACACCTCCGGCCGCATCATTTCCAGGCAGACTTCAGATCTCGAGGCACTGCGCGAATTGCTGGATAATGGCGTGAACTCACTGGCCTCCGGCGCCATGTACATGACCTTCACCGCCATCTCGATTTTCCTGCTCGACTGGCAGACCGGCCTGTTGATTCTGTTCGCCGCCGTACCGATGTGGTTCCTGACCCGCTGGTACCAAAAGCGCTCGCAGCTGGCCTACCGGGCCTCCCGGGTCGCCTCCGCCAAGCTGATCGTGCACTTCATCGAAACCATGACCGGCATCCGCGCTGTCAAGGCCTTCCGCCGCGAAAAGGTCAACGCCGACCGCTACGAGGAGCTCGCCGAGGACTACCGCAAGGTCACCGTCCGCAGCATCAACCTGAACGGAATCTTCCAGCCCGGCCTGGTGCTGATCGGCAATGTCACGCTGGCCGGCGTCCTGCTTGCCGGCGGCTTCAGGGTGCTCGACGGCGGCCTCGAAGTGGGTGCGCTGCTCGCCCTGCTGCTCTACACCAAACGTTTCTTCCAGCCAGTCGACCAGATGGCAATGTTCTACAACTCCTTCCAGTCAGCATCGGCTGCGCTCGAGAAGGTTTCCGGACTCCTGCAGGAAGTGCCCAGCGTGCGTGCACCACAGGACCCGGTCCCCCTGAAGGCGGCCACGGGCAACATCAATTTCGACGACGTCGAGTTCCGTTACGGAGCCGGTCCGGTCGTGCTGCCGAAAATGACTTTGGATATCCCCGCAGGCCAGACTGTGGCATTGGTCGGCCAGACCGGCGCCGGCAAGTCGACGCTGGCCAAACTGATCGCCCGGTTCTACGATGTCTCCGCCGGAAGACTGACCTTGGACGGCGTCGATTTGCGGGACCTCTCCTCCGAGGACCTGCGGCGCGCCGTCGTCATGGTTACCCAGGAAGCGTTCCTGTTCAGCGGAACTGTCGCCGAAAACATCGCTCTGGGCAATCCGGGCGCCTCGCTGGAGCAAATCCAGAAGGCTGCCAAGGCAGTGGGAGCGCACGAGTTCATCGAGGCTCTTCCGGACGGTTATGACAGCGATGTGAACAAGCGCGGCGGCCGCGTCTCGTCCGGCCAACGGCAACTGATTTCGTTCGCGCGTGCGTTCCTGGCAGATCCGGCTGTCCTGATCCTGGATGAGGCCACCTCCTCGCTGGATATTCCGAGTGAACGCCTGGTGCAGCGGGGGCTGCAGACCTTGCTCGGCAGCCGTACGTCCCTGATCATTGCCCACCGGCTGACCACGGTGAAGATCGCCGACCGGGTGCTGGTCGTCCATGACGGCAAAGTTGTCGAGGACGGGACGCCGGCTGAACTGATCGCCGGCGAGGGACGATTCGCCGCCCTCAACCAGGCGTGGGAGGACTCCCTGGTGTAGCCGCAGGGGTCTGGCGGCAGGTGAGTTTTAAGTTGCGTGCAATCTCGGCTATTCTTGAGAGGTTGCTTTAACGGCAACCAGATCGGGGTGTGGCGCAGCTTGGTAGCGCGCGTCGTTCGGGACGACGAGGTCGCAGGTTCAAATCCTGTCACCCCGACCAGAGCCGCTTCAGTCGAATCATGGGTTCGATGGAGAGGCAAAGCGGATAAGAGATGGTACCGGTCAAATCGGTGCCATCTCTTTTTGCATGTCCGGGCCAGGCCGGGCCAAAAACGCGGGCGGAGTGAACCATGTTCTTGCTGATTCGCCGGTGGTAGTCTGACGCCATGATGAGACGCCGCTAACGGACAGCAGTCGGTGATAGCCTGATTGCCGCCCCCTGATCATGCGCCATGTTTGTCATGGAATAAATAGCTGGACGGAGTTCTTCGATGAGCAGTTCCACAGAGACCGAACAACAACCGGAGCTCAAGAAGGCTCTGGGGTTCAAGCTCCTCCTTCTGTTTATCGTCGGGGACATCCTCGGCACCGGCGTATACGCGCTGACCGGCGACGTCGCGGGCGAGGTTGGCGGTGCAGCGTGGGCCCCGGTACTGCTCGCCTTTGCCGTCGCCACCGTTACCGCCTTTTCCTACCTCGAACTGGTGACCAAGTACCCTCAAGCGGCCGGTGCTGCCCTATATACGCACAAGGCTTTCGGCATACATTTCATCACCTTCCTGGTTACCTTTGCCGTGCTGAGTTCGGGCATTACCTCAGCCTCTACGGCGTCGAAATTCCTGGCCGAAAACTTCATTGTCGGCTTCAACCTGGACTGGGGCCAGACCGGCGTCACCCTGATCGCCGTGGTTTTCCTTGGGCTGCTGGCCGTCGTTAACCTCCGCGGTGTGGGCGAGAGCCTGAAGGTCAACGTCGTACTGACCCTGATCGAGCTGACCGGACTGTTGATCGTCATCCTCGTCGGATTCTGGGCGATGAGCCAGGGCAACGTGGACTTCAGCCGGGTGATGGTATTCGAGACGTCCGGCGACAAATCCGTGTTCCTCGCCCTCACGGCCGCGACATCCCTCGCGTTCTTCTCGATGGTCGGATTCGAGGACTCGGTCAACATGGCGGAGGAAACCCATAACCCGGTCAAGACGTTCCCAAAGGTGATGCTGACCGGTCTGAGTATCACCGCCCTGGTGTATGTTTTGGTCTCGATTGCCGCCGTCGCCATCGTTCCCATCGGAAGGCTCTCGGAGAGCGCGACGCCGTTGCTTGAGGTCGTCCAGGTCGGCGCTCCCAACATCCCGATCGACGCCATCTATCCGTTCATGTCCATGTTTGCGGTCGCGAATACCGCCCTGATCAACATGATGATGGCGAGCCGGCTGATCTACGGTATGGCACGGCAGGACGTTCTTCCCCGTTCACTCGGCAAGGTCCTGAAACAACGGCGTTCACCGTGGACAGCCATTATCTTCACGACACTCATCGCATTCGCACTGATCATTACCGTCACGAACTTCATGGGTGCGGACACCGTGAGCGCACTGGGCGGCACGACGGCGCTGCTGCTGCTGGGCGTCTTCACCGTCGTCAACATTGCGGCCATCGTGCTGCGGCGCCGTCCGGTCGACCGCGACCACTTCAAGGCGCCGACAGTGCTGCCCTACATCGGAGCGCTTACGTGCGCTTTCCTGGTTGGCCCGTGGGCGCAGGATCCGATCGAATACCAGATTGCCGGCGTGATGCTGGCGCTCGGCGTCGTGCTGTGGATGCTGACCTGGTTCTGGAACCGGGGCGTCCGCGCCAAGAAGACCCGTTTCCGTCACCCTGAGGATATGCAGAACTAAAGACTTGCAGAGCTAGAGACGTCCGGAACTACAGCAGGAGGAAATATGAGCGTTGTCGTCGGCTACATCCCCACAGCGGAAGGAACCGCTGCGCTTGAGCGCGCCATCGAGGAGGCCCGGGATCAAAGTACGCAGTTGATCGTGGTCAATTCCTCACGGAGCGGAGGTTATCCGGACCGGCACCACGTCGACGCCGGTGGCGCGGCCGCGCTCAAGGAGAAGCTGGAGAGCAGCGGCGTCGAACACTCCATACTTCAGAAGCACGGCGACGTTGATGCTGCCGAGGAAGTCCTCCATGCAGCTGAGGAATACAAGGCCGAGCTCATAGTCATCGGCCTGCGGAAGCGGACGCCGGTGGGCAAGCTGATCATGGGCAGTACATCGCAGCGCATCCTGCTCGAGGCACCCTGCCCGGTGCTGGCGGTGAAAGCGGTTTACTCCTGACCCAGGTCATCGTTGTTCCACCCGGCCCGCCTCCATTTCCCACCAGCGGGTGACACCCACCCCTTCCAGCAACGCCCGGTCGTGGCTGACCAGCAGTAATGTTCCGCCAAAGACCGAGAGCGCCTTTTCGAGCTGCTCAATCGCCTCCACGTCGAGATGATTGGTCGGTTCGTCGAGGACCAGAAAGTTGACCGCCCGGGCTTGCAGCACGGCGAGCATTGCCCTCGTCCGCTCCCCCATCGACAGGCTGCCGCAGGCACGGCCGACGTGTTCTTCGCCGAGCCCGAACTTCGCCAGCAGCGTCCTGATTTCAGCGGGCTCCGGCGTCGTCGACGAGTCCGCACCCGCTGATAAAAGCCGGCTGACGACGTCGGCAAGCGGCTGCGGTCCGGACACCAGCGAGCGCTCCTGGTCGACGACGCCCATCGATACCTTTGTGCCCACAGCCCGGCGGCCGTCGTCGAGTGCAACCTCGCCCAGGAGTGCCTGGATCAGCGTCGTTTTGCCGCTGCCGTTGTTTCCGGTCAGGGCTATCCGATCTCCGGAACCGATCTCCACATCGACCGGCCCCAGCGTGAAATGCCCCTTCTTGACGACCGCTCCGCTCAATCCCAACGCCAGGTCCGCCGAGGGCGCAGCTTCGGCAATCGAGTACCGGAGTTGCCATTCCTTCCGCGGCTGCTCCGGACGGTCAAGGCGCTCAACGGCACGTTGGGCTTTCGCCGCCCGTCCCGCCTGCGCATCGGCGCGCTGGCTCTTGCGGTGTTTGATGTGTTTGTCGGGCTCCTTGGATTTGGCCGCAGCCCGTGCGCCTTTGGCTGCCCACTCCGCCCGGCGCCGGACCTGCTCCTGCAAGGCGTCGCGGTTCTGCGCGTACTGCCCGTACTCCTCCCAGGCATGGCGACGGACCAGATTTCGGGCCTCCACATAGTCGCTGTAACCGCCGGGGTAGTGGCCGACCCGCTGCTGCATGATGTCGAGTTCCAGCACGGAGGTCGCGACCAGGTCGAGCAACGCACGGTCATGGCTGGCGATCATGACCGGAGCCTGGCAAGAGCGGATGAACCCCTCCATCAGCCGCAATCCGGCAGCATCGAGATTGTTCGTCGGCTCATCCAGGAGCAGCACGTCATACTGGCTCAGCAGCACCGTCACGAGTGAGGCGCGTGCCGCCTGCCCGCCCGAAAGCGTACCGAGCGGACGCGCCGGATCCACCTGCAGACCCGCTTTGGCCGCCACCTCGGGCAACCTGTCCTCCAGATCCGCTGCGCCGAGCGCGAGCCATCTGGCGAAGGCCTCCGAGTATTGGTCATCGCTGCCGGGTCTCTGTTCCGCGAGCGCCTGCGTAGCCAGTTCAAGTTCGACGTCTGCGGCCGCCAGCCCGGTACGCCGCCGGGCATACGCCAGCAGGGTCTCACCGCCGTCGGGTAGTGTCTGGGGAAGGTAGCCGACCGTGGCGTCCGCGGGCGCAAAACGGATGGACCCCTCGCTGGCTGTTGCCTGTCCGGCGATCATCCGCATCAGGGTGGATTTGCCGGCCCCGTTGGGACCGACGACGGCAACGACGGCGCCGGGAGCGAGCACCAGGTCCAGGCCGGAAAAGAGAGTACGTGCGCCGAAAGAGGCGTCAAGACGGGAAATGGCCACCGAAGCGGGCATGGAAGATCCTTGCAGGTAAAAGCGGTCCCAAATGGGCGTGCTTGAGTTACGAGCAGGAAATCTTCATGGCGCCACTGTAATGCGGAATTTCCGATCCGTCCACAGCTAGATGGACGTAAGCCCGGGGGACATGGGCTTACCCGGATCTGCTGCGGCAGCCGAGGATGCTGCTCAGTGCTGGCCCAGCTCAAGCCGCATGAGGACGCGGGGAAAGCCGTTCAGTACCGAACCGGTGTCAGCCGCTTTAGCGAATCCGGCCCGTTCAAAGAGCAGGCGGGTGCCGACGTAGGCCATCGTGTGCTCAACCTTCTGACCGTTGTTGTCGACGGGGTAGCCTTCGACCGCGGGAGCGCCATACCCGCGGGCAAATTCGACGGCGCCCTCGAGCAGATGATGTGAAATACCCTTGCCGCGGTGCCCCGGCCGGACCCGGACGCACCACACGGACCACACGTCGACGTCGTCAACGTGCGGAATCTTTCGGCTGTTGGCAAAAGCCGTATCCGCGCGTGGATGCACGGCTGCCCAGCCAACCGGCTCGTCGCCTTCATAGGCGAGCACTCCCGGCGGCGGATCCTGCCGGCACATGCGCTCCACGAGTTCCCCGCGGTCCTGCCCCAGTAAAGCGATGTTGTCTTTCGAGGGAATGCGGTAGCTGAGGCACCAACAGACATTCGCATCCGCACGTTTGGGGCCGAGCACGGCCCTCACATCATCGAAAACCGTTGCACCACGCACCTCGATCGCCATGGACTTACCTTGCCACCAACCTCCGGCAGGGACAATGCCCCACGTCCTCTGACGGACCGGCTCTGACGGACCGGCTCTGACGGACCGGCTCTGACGGACCGGCCGGCTTCGACCATTTGGTAACGGTAAGGTAACGTTGAGGGAGATTTGATAACGGCCTGAACTATCCCCGGAGGATCACACTCCCATGACCGCCAGTGCGGAAGTACCCGCCCGCCAACGGGAATCTTCACCATCACCACTGCGGAAGGATATTCAAGGGCTCCGTGCACTCGCCGTAGCCTTGGTCGTGCTGTTTCACTTATGGCCAGGCACGATCAGTGGCGGATACATCGGCGTCGATGTGTTCCTGGTGATCTCCGGCTACCTGATCACATCGCATTTGTTGAAGAAGCCGCCCCGCAAGGCCCACGACCTCTGGAAGTTCTGGGCGCGCAGGCTCCGCCGGTTGCTGCCAGCGGCCTTGGTGGTGCTGACAGTGACGGCGGTGGCCGTCAGGCTTGTCGCGCCTGGCACCATGTGGATTGAGACGGCCAAGCAGATCATCGCCTCCGCCCTGTACGTTCAGAACTGGGTGTTGGCGGCGGGATCAGTCGATTACATGGCAGGGGACGCCGTCGACAGCCCCGTCCAGCATTTCTGGTCGCTTTCGGTCGAGGAACAGTTCTATCTGGTTTGGCCGCTGCTGATTCTCGCCGTCGCCTGGCTCGTGTCCCGGCGCCTCGTCCGCCGTGGCATTTCCATAAACAGCGAGGCTGCCGACCGCGCCACTATCCGCTTGGCACGCACGGCCATTGCCGCCGTCGTACTCGCCTCCCTCGCCATATCGATCTGGGTGACAGCCGTCGAGCCGGCTGCCGCCTACTTCATAACGCCGACACGGATTTGGGAACTGGGCCTCGGTGGACTGGCAGCGACCTTCACCACCGTGGGATCGCGCAATCCGGATGGCAAGCTGGCAGCGATTCTGGCCTGGGCGGGAATTGCCGCGGTATTCTCCGCTGCATACTGGTACACGGGTTCGACGCCGTTCCCCGGTGCGGCAGCGCTGTTGCCTGTCGTCGGAACCGCCGTCATCCTCCTGGCTGACACCCGTCACCCGCTCTCGCCAACCGCCCTTTTGAAGCACCGGCACGTCCAGTGGCTCGGAGACGTATCCTACTCCGTCTACCTATGGCACTGGCCGCTGATTGTTTTGGTGCCCTTCGTCAGCAACGGAAGTCTTGGCATGCTGGACAAAGCCGCGATCATCGTGGCCACCCTGGTGCTGGCCGGCATCAGCAAGGTCCACGTCGAAGATCGGTTCCGGTTCGCCAAACCGCACGCGCCGGTGCGTTCCAGCTTCCAGTTCGCCGCCGTCGGGATGATGGTCGTCGTCGTCCTGGGTTCGCTGCAGTGGACCGAGGCTGAGGTCCGCAATGAGATGGCTGCGGAGGAACTGGCTGCCGTGCAAGAGGGAGACGACCCCTGTCTGGGGGCTGCTGCCCTTGTGAAGGGACCGGCTGAATGCCCGGTCGACAAGGACACCAAGGTGGTTCCCGACCCCGAGTTGGCGAAGAAGGACAAAGCCGACATCGACGTCGCACGTTGTTTTCCTGAGCGGAGCTACGACGAGAAGTTGTCCTGCAGCTTCGGCTCCGGAGACAAGGAGATCGCGCTGGTGGGCAACTCGCATGCCCGTCACTGGCTGCCGGCACTGCGTGAATTGGCCAAAGAAAAGAACTGGACCATCGACACGTACATCATCTCCCGGTGCACGGCCACGGACGCCAGGCAGCAGTTCGACACTGAGAAGAAGTCGCAGGACTGCTACGAATGGGGCCAATGGGCACAGGAACAAACCAAGGGCGACAAGTACGACCTGGTGATCACCTCTGAGCGGCAATCTTCACCGATAGTGGGCCATAGCCTCAATGATTCCGGCCCTGCCGCCGTCGAGGGCTACGAGAGCTACCTGAAGCGTTGGGCCGACGCGGGCACCAACGTGTTGGCGATCAAGGATCCGACTTACCCGGGAACCGACATACCGGAATGTGTGGCGAAAAATCCCGACGATCATACAGTCTGCTCAGGATCCCCCAGTGACTGGAAGGTCGCAGATCCGCTGGTGCAGGCGATTAAGAACATCGACAGGAACAACATCGACTACCAGAGCTTCGACCACCTGATCTGCGCGCCGGACCGCTGCCGCGCCGTCAATGGCGGAATCATCACGTACTCGGATGCCTCACACTTGACGGCGACGTACGCGAAAACCATGGCGCCTTATATGGCCAAGCCGATCGAGGAAGCGCTGCAGCGCTGATTTGGCCGGCGGGTTGCCGGGCCTGCGCGCTGCCAGGACTTGCGCGGTGTCAGGCGAACGCTTGTCAGGCGAAGGTGTCGGGCGAGGGTATCAGGCGAAGGTGCGTCCGGTAATCCGCTCGTAAGCCTCGATGTAGCGGGCGCGGGTGCGTTCGACGACGTCATCCGGGAGTGCCGGCGGCGGCACCTCCGACGAGCGGTCCCAACCCGACGCAGGCGAGGTCAACCAGTCGCGGACGTACTGCTTGTCGAAGCTCGGTTGAGGCTTGCCTGGCTCCCAGGTTGTGGCGTCCCAGAAGCGTGATGAATCCGGGGTCAGGACTTCGTCCCCCAGCGTGATTGCACCGGTGGCCGGATCTTTTCCGAATTCGACCTTCGTGTCCGCAAGGATGATGCCGCGCTCGCGGGCTATGGCCTCCGCCCGGCGGTAGATATCGAGGGTCAGCGAGCGCAGCTCAGCCGCGGCGTCCGCGCCAACGGTGGAGACGACGGATTCAAAATCGATATTCTCGTCGTGCTCGCCGACTTCCGCCTTGGCCGATGGCGTGAAGATCGGTTCCTCCAGCCGGGACCCATCGACCAGGCCAGCCGGCAGCGGAAGTCCGCAAACGGTTTGTGACTGCCGGTACTCGAGGAGTCCGGACCCTGTCAGGTACCCGCGGGCGATGCATTCAACCGGGAACATGTCCAGCTTTTTGCATATCATTGCCCGGCCTTCGACCTCGGCCGGAACTCCCCCGGCCACTCCTGCGGAGACGACGTGGTTGGCAATGCCTTCGAGCTGCTCAAACCACCAGAGGCTCAGCTGTGTCAGGACGCGGCCCTTGTCGGGGATCTCGGACGCAAGCACGTGATCGTAGGCGCTGATCCGGTCGCTCGCGACGACCAGGACGGTTGAGCCGTCATCGCCGGCCGCCGAACGGCCGCCGCTGCCGGCTGATGGGGCGCCGCCTGCTGACGGGGCGCTGCCGGCGGGCTGATCCGCGGAGGAAGTTGGCACGTAGAGATCGCGGACCTTGCCGGAGTAGACGTGGGTCCACCCGGGCAGTTCCAGCGGCATTAGGGCTGTGCCCCGACGACGGGAACGGCCCCGGTGCGCAACGGCGGCACCAGGATCTCACCGCGGGCGGCCTTGGCCCCTATGTCGGTGCGATGCTGGGAACCCACAAGCGAAATCCGGCCAACGCCGTCGTACGCCCTGTCCCGGGCTTCCTCCAGAGTCTTGCCGAGGGCCACGACGGACAACACGCGTCCGCCGGCGCTGACAATCCGGTCATCCTCAAGCTTGGTACCCGCGTGGATCACGTGCACGCCTTCCAGCGCGTCCACCTCACCGAGCCCGCCGATCGGGTCGCCCTTGCGCGGGCTTTCGGGATAGTTTTCAGCAGCGACGACGACGGCGACGGCGCTCTTGGAGGACCACGTCAGCTGCTCGTCGGTGTCCAATTCGCCCTTGGCTGCATGGAGCAGCAGGCGGCCCAGCGGAGTCTTCAGGCGGGCGAGGACGGCCTGGGTTTCCGGATCCCCGAAGCGGACATTGAATTCGATCACGCGCACACCACGGGAGGTCAGCGCCAATCCGCAAAAGAGAACACCTACAAACGGCGTGCCGCGGCCGGCCATTTCGTCGATCGTTGGCTGCGCGACGCGGGCCATGACTTCATCGACCAGACTCGGCGGTGCCCAGTTGAGCGGCGTGTAGGCGCCCATGCCACCGGTGTTGGGGCCGGCGTCGTCGTCGTAAATCCTTTTGAAATCCTGGGCAGGGACCAGCGGGATGGCTCTGCGTCCGTCGGAGATGACGAACAGCGAGACCTCGGGGCCCTCAAGGAACTCCTCGATGACCACCGAACCGCCCGCATCGAAACAGGTCTGCGCGTGGGTCAGTGCCTCATCGCGGTCGGAGGTGACGACGACGCCCTTGCCGGCCGCGAGCCCATCGTCCTTGACCACGTAGGGAGCCCCGAAGGCGTCCAGCGCCTCCGCCACCTCTGCCGTCGTCGTCGCGACCCGGCACATGGCGGTCGGAACGTTGGCTGCGGCCATGATCTGCTTGGCGAACGCCTTCGAACCTTCGAGTTCGGCGGCTGCCTTGCTGGGACCGAAAACGGCGATTCCGGCCTCGCGCAGGGCGTCGGAAACACCGGCAACGAGCGGCGCCTCCGGACCGATCACCACCAGGTCGGAACCGAGCCGCCGGGCCAGCTCCGTGACGGCGGCGGGGTCCTCCGCAGCGACCTCATGCGTGGGAACCAGCTCCGCGATCCCGGCGTTACCGGGAGCGGCGTGGACCTCACGGACATATGGGTCGGCTAGAAGGGAACGGACAATGGCGTGTTCGCGGCCACCGGGGCCGATGACAAGAACCTTCACAGCACCAAGCGTAGCGGTCGATGGCGTCCGGATCCGAACTTGTTCCGAACTAGTTGCGGACTTGTTGCGGACTCGTCCCGAACTTGTCGCGGAGCGCGCGGTACTCTGGACCAATACCCACCGCTAAGGAAAGCAGCAGATGCCTGAGACCTTCACGTCCAATAACGCCGCCGAACTCGCCGTCGTTGAACGCAGCGGCTTCATCGAATCCCGCCATATCGGCTCCGCGGTGGTCATGGCTGCAGACGGCAATGTGGTCACGGAACTAGGCGATGTCAATGCTCCGGTCTACCCGCGGTCCTCACTGAAGCCTTTCCAGGCCATCGCCACGCTGCAGTCCGGCGTGCCGCTGCGCGGCGTCCAGGTGGCACTCGCTTCGGCCAGCCATGTCGGTTCGCACGAGCACATGGACGTGGTCCAGGGGATGCTGAAAGCGGCCGGGCTGAACGCCGGGCAACTCCGCTGCCCCGCCGACTGGCCGAAGGATGAAGAAGCGCGCAACTGGCTGGTCCGGACCGAGCGCGGCCGGGTCCGTCCGGCGATGAACTGCTCCGGCAAGCATGCGGGCTTCCTATGGGCCTGCGTCGAGAACGGCTGGGACCTCGAGTCGTACCTGGACCGCGATCACCCGATGCAGAAGCGCGTTGTCGAGGTCATCGAGGACTACACCGGCGAGCGCATTGCGCATCTGGGCGTCGACGGCTGCGGGGCTCCAGCGCCGGCGGTGACCCTGACCGGCCTGGCCCGCGGGATTTCCAAACTGGCAAAGGCCCCGGGCAGCAAGTCCTCCGATGCCCGGGCTGCGACGGTGGCGACGGCGATGCTCGATTATCCGTGGGCGGTGCACGGCCGCGGCGAATCGAACTCCGTGGTGATGGATCAGCTCGGCATCATCGCCAAGACCGGCGCTGAAGGCGTGATGGTGATGGGCACCGATAAGGGCGTGTCCGTCGCGGTGAAGATGCTCGACGGCGCCGAACGTGCCACCTCGCTGGTTGCCCTGACTCTGCTTGCCGCCGCCGGAGCCATCGAGCCGGACAAGGTTGCGCCGGTGCTGGAAAAGGTTGTTCCGGTTACCTATGGCCGCGGCGAACCGGTCGGCAGGGTCCGCCTCTCCTCCACCGTCACCGCACTGCTGGACTAAGCGGCTGATGGCAACACCACGACGGCGCGTCCCGGTTTCGGACGGCGAGGCGGCGCTGGCGGCGTGGAAGGACGGCAACACCAGCCGGAACACGATCGCCACCGCGGTGCGCTTCAGCCTCGAGGAACTGACTTCCCGGGCGCCCGGCAACAGCGTGGAGGTGCGTGTGCCTCCCTTCGGCGTTACCCAATGCGTTGAGGGTCCCCGCCATACCCGCGGCACTCCCCCAAACGTGATTGAGTGCGACGGCGTCACTTGGCTGGAACTGGTGAGCGGAACCTTGGACTGGGCGGACGCCGTAAGCCAGGCAAAGCTGGCCGCTTCCGGCTCGCGGGCCGACCTCAGTGAGCACCTGCCGCTCCTGTAACCGCGCCCGGCGGGGTTTGTTGTTGCACGGAACTGTGCAGGGGCCCTCGGGAGCGGGCGGGTAATTCCAGGCCATGTGTGGACTCAAGACATCGTTCACCTATGTCCTGGGACATCGTTCCGACCGTGAACGACGTCAGAATCCGGTCCCGACCGGGCGGACTGATCCTTCATCTGAAGACTCGGGACATCGTTCCCCGTCGTGGCAGCGATGGATGTCTCGGGACATCGTTCACGATTTGAAATCGTGAGTACAAGAAA
>NZ_JBTNCY010000019.1:0-10708 GCF_054511255.1 Arthrobacter monumenti
GACTGTAGTGGCAGCCCAAGCCGTCGGCGGTGCCGGCGGCAACCCGATTGCCATCCACAACATCGTCGCCGCATCAGCCACAGTAGGTCTCCTAGGACGCGAGGGAGATCTACTCCGGAAAACCATCATCATCACCACGTACTACTGCCTTGCAGCCGGCCCACTGGCCTACGTATTCATCCACGGGCTGGGTCTCAACCTCGGTACTTTCATGCTCATACTGCTCCTCGCAACGCTGGCCCTGCTCGTCGGCTGGATGAGGCGGCAGCGCCCGGCGACGGAATTGCTAAACACCACCCGAGTATGAGCCGGATGTTGATTGACCACGAGTTCGCCTCACCGTCGTAGCCGGGCCGTAAAGGTCAGTAGAGCCATTCATCGAACCGGCTTGAGCCACGAGGCAATAACTGCCGTGGTCGAGACAAATAGTCGGGAGCAGGGACATTCCCTGCTCCCGATTACGGCCTTTACGATCCACATTTGAGATTGTTCTAATGCCCGCAGCGGCTTTTACAGGACGGTGGCTTCCCGAGAGGCTTCTACATAAGGAAGCTATTCCTTCATCCCACGATTCCTCGTTTGCCCACCACCGGCAGGACTATTCAGTTCCTACTGTCCCCCTCCGATAGCCTCCTGTTCGAGGTCATCAGCGGTGAACGGGGTAGGCAAATGCCGGCCGCCGGAAACGCCGGGTTGATCCATACCGCCAAAAACACGGGAGTGCCCGAAAAGCGGTAGCAATTTTTCAACCCGGATGCCCCTTCGGCGACAAACTGATTAAAACCGGACACAGCGGCGATTGTGCATGCCGCTGTGTCCCGATCGGATCCCCCGTGAGACTCTGATCCAACCGACCTTCTAGTTATCGTTATGCTGGCCCTTCTCGCATCAGATCTCGCGCGATGTGCCTAAAAACAGATCAGATGGCCTTCCCGGGGTTAAGAATGCCGTCAGGATCCAAGGCCTTCTTGATGGCGTGTTGAACGTCGAGCGAGACCTCTCCGAGTTCGGGCAGGAGCCAATCACGTTTGAGTAGTCCAACTCCATGTTCTCCGGTGAGGGTTCCGCCCAGCTTCTTGGCCAAGTAGAACATCTCGCCCAAGGCGACTTTGGCTGGTCCTTCGGTGACGGAATCTCCCTCGTCCATGACAATCATCGGGTGGAGGTTTCCATCGGAAGCGTGAGCCACAGTGAAAATTCTTACTCCTGTCTTACGGGAGATTTCTTCGAGGCCCACCGCGACCTCGGCAAGCCGTCCCCGCGGTACACCAATATCACCGATGGAAACACGTCCGAGCTTCTCCAGCGAAGGGATAGCCTCACGCCGGGCCCTGACCAGCTGCTCCGCGTGGTCAGGATCAGTTGCCTTCTCGTATGAGCTCGCGAAGGGTTCGATAGCTTCGATGAGGACATCCTGTTCCAGGAATGCGCCATATCCATCTGTCTGAGCAAGCAGGAAGGCGCCCCCTTGAGACCGATAATCCGTGCCCAGCGCAGAATCGACGGCTTCCAGTGTTTGGCCATCTATAAGTTCAAGCAATGAGGGCTGCACGCGTGCTGCTATCACTGCTGAGGCGGCTTGAGCCGCAGTGGCAAAGTCGGGGAAAAATGCTGCAACTGTTGCGGTCGCAGGGGGAAGGGGACGGAGACGCAATGTGGCTTCAACAACGACTCCAAGCGTTCCCTCGGAACCTGTAATCAGCGCGTTGAGGTCATAACCCGTGACACCCTTCAGCGTTTCGCGCCCGGTTCTTAGTTCCCTGCCATCGGCCAGCACGACATTTAGGGCGAGGACAGCTTCACGTGTCACTCCGTATTTCGCGCACCTCATACCGCCTGCATTGGTGGCGATATTTCCGCCTATGGAACATATCGCAGTGCTGGCTGGATCCGGCGCGTAGAACAGGCCGTATTCCGCGGCCGCGGCATTCAGATCGCCGTTAAGAACACCTGGCTCGACTACCGCGAGCTGTTCAACCGGGTCAATTCGAAGAATTCGATTCATTTTGGACACGTCAAGAACCACTTCACCAGCCTGCCCTACGGATCCAGCTGCGAGTCCAGTGCCGGCACCTCGAGTCACCACGGGTGTGCGGTTGGCGGCGGCAAGCTTCACCGTCTGCACTACGTCCTCTGCGGATTCAGCGAACACGACGCCGTCGGGCAACGTGGCTGATGCATAGCCCGACCGGTCCCTACTCGCCATCAACCTGTCAGCATGTGTCGTGGAAGCAGCCCGGGAAGCCTCAAGTACATTATCGGAGGCGTTTGAAAGAACTGACGCATTGTGGTTATCCACTGAACTCCTTCGTTTAAGTGAATCGCAGCCCCGGGACCATCGATATGACCCATGGCAAGATGATTTCATAATGTGGAAACTGATTTTTGCTGACTGGATAAGACTCTAGGCCGTATTCATGTCTCGGTCAACGGTTAATTAGTCTCCGGCGTCCATTCGTTTAGGTCGGCGAACCCGACGTCGTTGATAACGACGAGTGTAGTTTGAAGGAGACAGGCCAACCTTTTTCATCCCACGACTACTCAGATGCCCTCCCCGTGAAGCTGGCGCCGGATCATGGCAATGAATCTTTCCCCGGGGGTTTCATGCGCCGAAGGAACTTCGAGGAAGGCCCGGGACAGCATTGGATACCTCCCGGAAGACAACGCGGCGACCAGGTGGGAATCGCCAGACGGGTCAGTTGGCGTAGCGGAGACGGGAACGGCGGACAATTCGTTCTGCGCGTACGCGGACGTGATGGCGGTCAGCGACGCGACCGCTTCCAGCCTCCTTGGCTCCGGCATCTCTACACCGGCCAACACCCCGAGTGCATGCTCAAGATAACGCAAACTGTTCGGGCCGAGGGACGGCCGGGTGAGCAACAGGGGCGGCAGCCATGGGTGGCGGTGCATGATGCTGCGTCCCTGTAGCGCCAGATCAACCAACTGTTCGACGGCGGGGTCCGCCGAGGGTACGAGATGGTATTCGCCGCCGACGCGGTCAATCATGACCTCGAGCAGCTCATCGTGCGAGGCGACATAGCGGTACAACGATGCCACCCCGGCCCCGATGGCCGCGGCGACCTTGCGCATCGATACGTCCGCCATGCCGCCGGCGTCGGCAAGTTGGACCCCGGCCGCGCCGATCGAATGTAGCGAGTGCGCCGGTGCTGGCCCGCTCCCTTTGTTGGTCGCGCGCAGCCACACCTCCGTGCGGTCTGTTGAGGCCATGGGGTTTGTTGTCCGTTCGTTGTGCCACCTTCCCCTTATACTAGTTACTGCGAACGGTGTTCGCAGTAACGGAAGGAAGTTCAGATGCGTGTCCTCATAATCGCCCCGGGAACCCGCGGCGACGTTGCGCCCATGGCTGGGCTGGGATTCGGACTCCAGCAAGACCACGGATTCGAGGTCTTAATCGCAGCCAATTCGCAGTACCGCGAGGTAGTTACCCGTTCCGGCGCGCACTTCCACGAGCTCGAGGGCAGCATGGACTCCTTGGTTACCCCGGCACCACCGGGCCGGAAGCCGCGTCCGGCCGACCTCCGCCGGTACATGTCGGAACTCACCGACTACATGGACCTGTCCGCTTCCGGAACCCTCGCCGCAGCACAGGCGGGCGCCGACGTCATTCTGGCCAACGGCGTCGCACCGTATGCTTATGACATCGGCGAGGCGCTGGAGACCCCTGTCCTCGGCGCCCACCTGCAGCCACTCGAGCCAAGCCGGGCCTACCCTCCAATGACATTGGGAAGCGCTCGTTCACTGACAGGTGCGGGCAACAAACTGCTCGGCTCACTGATCGGTTCCGCCCGCGCTCCGTATGATGCACCCACGGCCCGGGTCCGTAAGGAACTCGGACTCCCTGCCAGGAGCCGCCGCGACTCCGAAACGGCACGCCGGCGCGATAAGTCCCGGATTATGTACGGCTTCAGCCCAGCCGTCGTACCGCGCCCCCGGGACTGGCATGCCGGACTCGAAATCGCCGGATACTGGTGGCCCCACACGGACGCCGCATGGAAGCCGGACGCACGCCTGCTCGATTTCCTCGCTGATGGGCCGCCACCGGTCTTCATCGGTTTTGGCAGCACCGGCGCGCACGACCCTCAGTTCATGCTCGACGTCGCTTCCCGCGCCGGCGCCCGGGCCGTCATCCAGGGAGCCGACGGCGTCGACGCCCCGCACGCAATCGGCATTGGCGATGTCCCGCACGAATGGTTGTTCCCGCAGATGTCGGCTGCAGTTCATCATTCAGGCGCAGGAACGACGGCGGCAGCGTTGCGCGCCGGGATTCCTTCGGTGGCCATCCCGGTCTTCACCGACCAGCCGTTCTGGGCTGCCCGCGCCCATGCCCTCGGCGCTGGCCCAGCGCCGATCCCGTACGGTAAGGCAACAGTGGAATCTGTGGCCGGGGCAGTTGATGCCGCCATCCAAACTCAGGCATACGCGGTCGGCGCCCAGCGCCTTGCCGGGCTTATCGCCAAGGAGGACGGTGTCACCGCGGCCGCCCGGGCCATCAGCTCAGCTATCGAGTTACGGTAGTGGGGACCGGCGAGATACTCAGCGATGGCTCGGACGAGCAAGAACGGGATAATCTGAGAAGGCCCGAACAGCGGCTGCAGCGCCCCAACGCTATTGCCGCGCGGTTCGGCGTAAGCGCGTGTTAACGAATTCGCCCATGCCCCACCGGCCGAGTTCACGGCCGTATCCGGAGCCCTTGACACCACCGAAGGGCAGGCCCGGCAGCGTTGTGCCGTGCTCATTGACGTAAGCCATTCCGACGTTAAGGCGGTCAGCGACGTGGCGGGCACGGTCGAGGTCGGTATCCCACACAGAGCCACTGAGGCCGAAATCGGTGTCATTGGCGAGATCAACGGCCTCGTCGACGGAGCTGACGCGGTAGACGACGGCGACCGGGCCGAAAATCTCTTCCCTGTAGGCATCCATCTGAGGCGTGACCCCGGTGATGACGGCGGGGCGCATGAACGCACCATCACCGTCGACGGCCTCGCCACCGACGTGGACAGTGGCCCCCTGCTCGACCGCTCGACGAACCTGTTCGACCACAGTGTCGCGTGCCGTCACCGAGGACAGCGGCCCGACGGCGGTGGCGGGGTCGGAGGGATCGCCCACCTTCGCGTTCTCAAAGGCCTCGGTCAGCCCGGTCACCATTCGGTCGTAGTGCTCGTCCGGGACAATGAAGCGTTTCGGCGAGTTGCATGCCTGCCCGGCGTTGGACAGCCGGGCCTTAGCCGCGACTGCGACGGCCGCATCGAGATCCTCGGCGCCGAGGAAGATGAACGGGTCGGAGCCACCCAGCTCGAGGACGGCCTTCTTCCGATACCGCCCGGCGGTCTCCGCTACCGAGGAGCCCGCCCGTTCGCTGCCGGTCAGGGAGATGCCGCGCACGCGGGAGTCCGCGATCATGTCCGCGATCTGCTCATTGGTCGCGAAGACGTTGAGGTAGGCGTCCTCGGGAACTCCTGCGGCGTGGAGGACCTCTTCCATCAGCAAAGCGGAGGCGGGACAGCTCGCCGCGTGCTTGAGCACGACGCTGTTGCCGACCATGAGGTTGGGAGCCACAAAGCGGGCCACCTGGTAATACGGATAGTTCCACGGCATGACACCGACGATGGTGCCAACTGGCTCGGTCTGCACCACGGACTCCGCATCGTCGCCGAGGTCGAGCGTTTCGGTCTCCAACAGAGCAGGACCATGCTCGGCGTACCAGCGATAGATAGCGCTGGCCAGCTGTACCTCACCGACGGCCTCCTGATAGGTCTTACCCATCTCGGTCGTGATGGACCGGGCAAGTTCCTCTTCACGCTCCCGGTAGAGGTCGGCTGTACGAGCCAGCACCGCTGCCCGGTCCTGGACGGAGGTCTCGCGCCAGACCGTATAGCCGGTCGCCGAACGCGCCAGAACATCCTGAACCCCCGCGTCATCAAGGGTGGCGAACTCCTTCTCTGTCCGTCCGGTTGTCGGATTCACAGTCGCATACTTAGATTCAGTCATATTACTTTCAGCGGCTGGAGCCCCGGGAGATATTCCCTGCACGGGCGGACGCCCATCCCCCGCGTATGAATTCAGGCGGCGCCCCGGGCCGGGTAGTTATGTTCCTGGGCGAAACGGACCCCGGCGATGATGTCATCCAGTGCCGGCCGTCCGAAAGGCATCGTTGCGATGCTGCTCCAAAAGAGGCTCCCATCGGAGTCAAAGATAAAGACACCAGGTTCACTGAACACCTCTGGTTCGCCTTCGTTGATGGACCCGGAGATGTAGAGCCCCCACTGCCGCGCTGTTTCTTCATCGAGACTGTGGGCGACCGGAAGGTTTTCCAGGCCCCATGTGTCCACGAGCTCCGCGCTGCGCGGCTCAGTTTCCATGCTCACAGCAACTACTTTTCCAATACCGGCATCGGATAGGTCGCCGAGGCGCTTATTGATTTCCGCGAGCTGTTTGCGGCAGATGGGGCAGTGCAATCCCCGGAAGAAGAAGACGGCAGTGAACCTTCCCGCCTCCGCCGAACCCGTAAACAGATCATCTGTCGTGCCCGCCCCAGTGAGCGGCAGTGATAACTTCGGTGCTGTTTGCGTTGGTAACAGTGTCATGTCCCGGGAACACCAAAAGAAGCCCGGCTTATTCCGATGATGGCTGTTGGTGCACACCGCGCCGCCTTCGAACACAGCAGCATCCAACACGGTCACCTGCTCACCTGCGGTGTCGGCTGTAAACAGGCTATGCCTCGTCCAGGCATGCCCGCAGTTGCGTCAGCCCGTCTCTGATCCTGGTTTTGATCGTGGATAGCGGCACGGATAAATGCTCGGCCACTTCGCGGTAAGTCAAGCAGTTGTAGTAGGCGAGACTGATAGCTTCACGTTGAATATCGGAAAGGGTGTCAAGGCATCTAACTACGGTCTGCGTTTCGGCCCTGGCAGCGACCGTTTCGGCCACGACGTCGTATTCGGTGCTCCGGGTTGCCACGCACCAGCGTAATTCCCTGTTGGCACCAGCCTGTTCGGCGCGGACCCTATCGACGGCTCTGCGGTGCGTGATGGTCATCAACCAGGCCATAGCACTTCCAGCAACCGGGTTATATCTGTGCGCGTCCCGCCACACCGTCAGATAGATTTCCTGCGTGGTGTCCTGGCTGATTTCAACACTGACGATCGTCTTGCACGCAAGAGCGTAGACCCGCTTCGACGTCAATTTATAGAACGCGGTGAACGCCTCCCTGTCTCCTTGACCTATGCGCAGAAGAAGCCCGGCCAACGTGTGTTGATCCGGCTTGGCATTTACATCGGTGGAGCTATTCCGGGAAGTGTCTATATCGAACCGTGCCATCAGCCCGGTGTCCCGTGCTGGGAACGCATCTTTATGACCGGCACTGTTGAAATGCCCGCGGTCGTGTCTGTTCATGACGGGTTACCTTTGTGGGAGCTCGCCGTGCGGTCAGACGGTAATGAGGCAAATAGCAAGGAGCGGTAACCGAGGCCGCCCATTGACCAAGATACCCCACGGCATCCGCCTATTGACATGACAGAGCAGCGAAAAGAATGCTTTCCGAATAGGGTTCCGATTGCGGACGCCGATGCGTCCACTTCCTACCGACCAGCCACCACGGATTCAATCAAGTACCGAACGACCTCTCCCGACAAGACGATGGCTCACCGCGACACGGATCTTAAAGTGCCTGGCCAAATAGACACTTGGAGCCGGCACTCGTCTGGCCGAGAACCACGCCCTCGGGAAGGGGCGTAGGCAACTCCCGCTTGTAGGGTATGACTCCAATCTGAAATGGATCTTCGTAGATAATCTTGCCCGGATCTATCGCGAGCACGCGTGATCCACCCGCCATAGCCGGAGCCTAGCAACGATCCGCAGGTCGGATCTCTATCATCACTCGGTGGCCAAATCGCCCCGTAGGCCGATCCTATTGCGCGGCGGGATTGTTCGGCGGGCAGCTCAGTTTGCGTTCTCCATGGCATCGAGTTGATGTAACGCGTTGAGGGCTTGTTTGAGCCGCTGTGCCTCTGGCGTGTCCCACCAATAAGGACCTCGCTCGCCCAGCCCGTGCTTGGCAAGGTTGACCCGTTGCCGGGCCGCCGTTATAGCCTCGGACTTGTTTTCGCGTTTGGCGGTGCGCACGCAGGACCTTCCGCGGCCGAGATGCGATTTCAGCGCCTCGACGATGTCCTCAGGTAGCGACGGGTCGGTTCGGCGCCATCGCCGGCCGTTGATGACCAGCCACCGCTCAGCTTCAGACGTTGCGCTCAAAGGGCGCCGTTTGAGCTCGCTCATAATCAGATGATAGTGCGGATGCGTAGAGGCAATCGATGCGAACCCCAGCGACCCGTCAGGCATCCGCTTGCGAGCATGGCGATGGCTTTGAAGGGAATCACATGGTCACGCTGTGCCAGCAAGACAGTTGGAATCCTTGACAGATGACTGCCCGCACCGGAGGCTTATCTCCGCTGCTGGACTTTATCAATTGAGGTGACTTCATAGATTAACGCCGAGCTCATCGCCGGGCCGCGGCAGGTCAGCTGACGGGGCGGGGTGCGGCGTCCCCGCAGTTCTACGTCGAAAGTCGACGGATGGGGTGGACGGCCGATGACACGAATCCGCCAGTCGTCGCCAGCCCGGGCAGTCTCCGCAATCCTGTATTCATGCCGGCTGGCCGGGCCGAAGGACCTGAGGACAGCTGCGACGGCGGCCTGCTGGGGCGGAGCCAGATTCGTGTATCCGCGTAGATATTCTGCATGGATACGGTCCGCGAGGTGCTCTTCGATCACGTCGAGGGATGACATGACGTCAAGATCGCCGTAGTAGACCCCGTCAGGCAGGACGATGACGTTGGCGGCGAACCTGTCACCGCCTACGTGCGTGCACTCCCACACCAGATCCGGCCGACGTTCGCGCAGCGCACGTCCCACTGGCAGCCCACGAACGGCGCAACAGGTGTCGTGCAGGCCATGGGCACAAACCAGGATGACAGGCGGATGGCCGAGTTCTCCGGGGCTGCTGAGCGCTCCGACGATAGCAAGCAGGTCATCGTCACGGTTCCAAACGCCCCAGTGTTGGCGGTAGGCGCCGGAGTTTTCGTAGCGCAGCACAGCCCAGCGGTTGGGGCCTTCCCGCCTGCGCCGGCCGGGCCGCCTGATGAGGAGTATGCGTGCCCGCAGCGCCTGGGCGGCGAAGAACACGCTCGATTTGGTCCCCGGGTCGATGTCGAGACCGTCGAAACCGTTGGTCGGCCAACCGCCGCGGTACTCGATCAGCACCCACACATTGCCGCCCGGAACCGTACCCGCGATGGGATCGCCCCGCATCCGGGCGGCATCGGCGCAGAAGAAGCGCTCCGGCGAAACAGTCATCGCGCGACTGGAATAACGACCCCTGCGCGCAGCAACCTTTCGGCCAGATCCACGCCGATATTACCCGCGGACCGGACCTCGCCGTCGAGCAGGCGGGTCACAGCCGGCAAATCAGTCTGCGGAAAATCGAGCCAGCCCACGCGTGTCATCAGGCGCGAACCCTCCAAGCGTGCCTCCAGCGACCCACGGAGCCGAACCAGAGATCCAGGACCGAGATCATCTACAGCCGCTCGCTGGGCCAGAGGTCCCAGCGGTGCCGGGCGTGCCTGGCCCCGCCTGGTGCGGTGAAATAGGGGAGCGGGATCAGCTTCGGCGACGGCGGCGGCCAGACGTTCGCGGACGGTGTCCAGATCAGCCGGGCCGTCGATTCCAAGCGGCAAGGTACTGCGCATCTCCGGCATGTCGCGCAGCGCAGCAAGGGCAGACTGGGCAAGCTGCTCGGCCAAGGCGTAGCGAGTCCAGTTGTGGACCCCAAGCGTGAGATGGATGGACATCTCGCCCTGCGCCTGGGCCGCGTGCAACCATCCGCGCGGTAAATAGAGGGCGTCCCCCGGCTCAAGAACGGTGTCGATATATGGCTCTCTGTTCGCGGCATCGGCGACTGCGGAGCGGTGCTGAGTCCAAGGCTGGGTCTGCAAGGGGTCGGAATGTACCGGCTCGTGAATGACCCAGCGCTTGGTGCCTTCAATCTGCAGAACGAAGACATCATGGACGTCGTAGTGATCGTCGAACCCGCGGTTCTGCGCCGGGGTGATGTAGGCATTGGCCTGCACCGGATGCCCGAGCTCAGCGCTCAGCGTCGCACTGAAATCTGCGAGCGGTTCCCATGTGCGGTGAAGAGCCTGCAAGACGAGCGTCGCACCATCTGCGAAACTGCGCCAAATATCGGTGTCGTCAAGCTGATCCGCAATGGCCGCGCCGACGCCGGCCGGAGCAGTGAATGACGATTCCGGAATTGTCGCGCCGTCCTTGGCAACGCGGAGGAAAGGTGTGCGTAATCCGCGGCGTGAGATCAGTTCGTCCACGGCGCTAGCAGACAGCAGATCCGAGAAGTCGCTGGAGTTGCGTGTGAGCAGCGCCGTGCGTGCCCAAATATCACGGGCAAATTGCTCGCGGCTGATGTTTATCAAGCGTGTGTCCAGAACCCCGGCACCTGCAGCAGCGCCGGGATCCTGATGCTTAGTGTCAGCAGTGCTCAAGAACGGTCCGCCGGGCCATCCGCTCCTCCGTCAGCTCCGCCGTCCTGCACACCCGCCGAACCAGCAGCGCCACCATCAGCCGGGCCCTCCGCCCCACCGTCAGCTCCGCCGTCCTGCACACCCGCCGAACCAGCAGCG